>AGAU01000131.1 GCA_000224765.2 SAR324 cluster bacterium JCVI-SC AAA005
AACAGACTGCCTGATTGAGGGTTGAGAGATTTAGAGGTCGACCGTTTTTTGTCAGCGACAACCGGCGACTAGGTGAGACATCTACTACCTACATGTAGTGGCCAAGTCGACAAATTTTTCAAGTAGCTTATAATTTCATTCCCATTATCCAACTCCAACAGAGATTTTGAATTATTGGTTTTTCCATAGAATTCCAAAGCCAAGGGACACAGAAAGTTGGCTTGAGGGCAAAAATCCAACCAAATAATAAAATTTATGTTTAATGAAGTTTGAAGAGAAACAATACTCCGTGCTTCAGTCCATAGAAATTATAGAAAGAGTGAGACCAGAAACTGACTCCATGGAAATAGGTCTGTTGTATCAGTGATTGAAACCAATCTTCATCTGTAAAATGTAAAAATTAGATTGATGCCCACCAAAGACAACTACAAATTAAAGAAGCTTGTTCTAAGGCTTTTTGAGAGTCGAACAATAGTCTATCAGATTCAGTTCAGCAAGACCCAAAGACCATCAAACTTGTAAATCCGATTCAGAGACACTTAGATCCAACTATAAACTTGATAGGATAATTTTTAAAATATCTAGGTAAGAGATATTCGGATTTAAGATCAGTTTTTTTACGAAGCTCTGAAAACACGTATCAGAGATATTAGATTTACAACTAGCCTACCTGTATCTCTACAATGTCTTCATTTTAATGTTGGTGAGAACGGGATAATTTAATTTATTTTTGATTGCAGTCTAGTTGTTAAAATTTTGAAAACAACAGAAAGAGCACTATTTTTTCAATAACATAGAAACACTTAGACATATTTTATTTATACTAATTTTTGTTGACCTGAAAATTAGTTAATATTATTAATTTCCTAAGTTTTTCTTCAATTATGCCTTAACATAGTATTCCCTGAGGGGATATGTCTTAGCAAAGCTCAAGTCTGTTTATCTTAACAATAAGTAATCCTCCGCCAAGATTTCGGCCCTCAAAAGAATCATTAGTATTTTTACCTTTGACCATCTCCACATAAATTTGATTTTGAAAGCGCCTAGATTGTTTCTGAAAATCTCACTCCACTTATATTGATTTACTCCTAAAATGCGCCCAAGAACATCTAACACATTGGTTGATCTCAGAAAATTTTGAGTAACAGCTGGATCGACATTCGGATTACGTATGCGAAGATCAAATAATTAGATGTAATTTAGAGGTACAGATAGGCTTTTGAGGAAGAGAGTTATTTGGAGATGAAATGGCTACCACCAGAGGCTATCATTAGAATAGCAAGAAGGTATTTAGAGTTGAAATCAGAATTAAATGTAAACAGACTTTGAGCAATAGATTCTATGAAAGGTCAGAGGCAACCGAGTAGGCAAAGCAACAGGAGGCCAAAATCAAAGAGTATTCTATGGTGACTCTGGATGCAGATCCACAAATCATTCGAATGTTCATCGATGTATTTCGGGAGAAATCCAGGCCAAAATAGGGAAATTGACTCGGGTCAATTACGAGAATCGATTAGAGTGGTTTGATAAACATATTGGTCAACTTTATCTGCACCGGTTAACACCATCACTGATCATTCAACTTAGAAGCCAACTTCATAGTAAAGGCCTCACACCTGTCAAAAAATTGTGGCTCACTGTATTCGTTACCACCCAAAGCAAAGTACTTATTGTTACGGTGCTGTTGAACAACAAATCCTTCTGAAAAATCCCTGAAGAAAGATAAAGAAATTGAGGGAACTAAGAGGTCGCATGTGTTTTCATGGTGATGATAAACGTGAGAGGTGGCTTATAGCTTGTAGGGCCAACTCATCACAGTTTTATCTGGCAGTCTTTGATTATCCCCAATGTTCTTGATTCGGCTTACTAACCTCCTACTGTAGGCTAGCTTGCTTCTACCCATCAACACC
>AGAU01000130.1 GCA_000224765.2 SAR324 cluster bacterium JCVI-SC AAA005
CTTTGGACTTTTCATGGTCCAACCCGGAAAGATGGCAACAGCCATGAACCAATATTCTGATCATCTCAGTCTTTGAATCCCATCCATTAGTATCTGCTTGCTGGCAAACATCATCCCAACTGACAGCAAGATCTCCAACATACACTGATGAATGGTCTTGTTCATAATATGACCAGGAAAGTACATCAGTACTGCTGTTCTTTCCTCGATATTCAGCATTAATCTTTTGCATCTCAACTGCGTTAGTGATGTAGACGGAAACAGTGCGTTCTTTTTCGAACAATTTGGAAAGAAGAAACTCCATGACCGTTATCAATTCAGTTGCCCAATCTGGTGTTTCAATATCATTTTCCCATTGGATTTCGACAGTCACAGCAATTTCCTCTTTTTTCAGCCAGTCACTAGGCACTAAGGCGTTCTGCGTCTTTGAACTGGACAGATACTGTCTTGGAAACCCCGGGTTCAGCCATCGTAACTCCATAGAGTGCATCGCCGATTTCCATCGTTTTTTTATTGTGTGTGATGATAACAAATTGAGAATTAGTCGTAAGACGTCGGATGAGTTGGTTGAACCTAATAACATTAGCATCATCAAGGGGGGCATCAACCTCGTCTAAAACACAGAACGGGCTGGGTTTGATCAGGAAGATTGCGAAGACAAGTGAGATGGCAGTCAGCGCTTTTTCCCCACCGGAGAGCAAATTAAGATTCTGTAATTTCTTACCAGGAGGTTGAGCGAAAATTTCAATTCCACTTTCAAGGACGTCTTCACTTTCGGTAAGTACCATTCTTGCTTCGCCACCCCCAAAAAGCTGAGAAAACAAAGTACTAAACTGGGTATTCACTTTCTCAAACATTTCCCTGAATCTTCTTCGAGACTCAATATTTATTTCCCGGATTGTTCTCTCCAGGTCTGCAGCGGCTTGAGTCAGGTCAGACGATTGGTTCTGCAAAAATTCTAGTCGTTCCATAAGTAAGTCATACTCAGCTGGGGCTGCAAGATTTACATTGCCAATGGTTTCCATTTGGTTGCGTTGCTTACTGAGACCATTTACCAAGGAATTTTCATTGATCTCTGTCAAAGTCTCATATGAGTTATTTGCAGGGTCAAAATCCCACTGCTCAGAAAGCTGATCTTCTAATTGTTCTCTTTGTAACCGATGCTCAGTTTGTTCAATCTTTTGCTGATGAATCTGTTGAAGCAAGTTTTCAAGAACTTTTTGAACTTCTTGAAGTCTTTTGGTCAAATCGCTATATAGCTGGCGCTGCTGATCGTATTTTTTCGTATCTATTTTAATTTTTTCATCCAAACCAACCTTTTTTTTCAGTAGTGCTGGCATCAAAGTGTCTAACTCCTTGATGCGAAGCTGCCCATCTTGGCTTTTTGACTTTGCCAAATCCAGTGCCTCCAAAATTCGTTGGTGTCTACTGCTAATTTCTAATTGGTTTCGCTGATTACGATCTAAATTTCCTCGGATGTTTCTTAGTTGCTCGGTAGATTCAGTGATTTGCAGACGTAATCGAGTATGTTCTTCACTGACTTCTTGAAGGCTTTGTTGTTGTATTTGGATCTGTTCCAGTTGTGCTGCTACTTCATGTTCAAAACGCTGTCGACATTCTTCCTGATATGTGAATTCAACTTGAATTTCGTTTTTTTGATTTTCAAGACGTTCTTGCTCAGTCTTTAAGCGGATACCGTCTTGTTCAATCATCTTTAAACTCTCCTCGGTTCGATATACATCTCTTCGATTGTGTTCTTGTTCTTGTTGCAGGCGGGTAAGGTCCAGTTGAATTTCGAGAAGTCGGTCTCTTAAATCTTGAATTTCCAGTTCTCGTTCTTGACTCTCTTCCTCAAAGCTTTCCAGACCCACTTCCAGGACTTGAATTCTGTCTTCCTCTTCTTGTATTTGATATTGAAGCAACTCAATCTCTTGCTGTCTTTGGAGGAAACCAAAAGATGCTTTTGCAGGTCGTCCACATCGAATTCCCCCAAAAGCCGGAAGATATGTTCCTAACGTAGAAACCCACGCTTTAGATCCGGAGTTGCTCTGCCATATATTTAAAGCTTTCTCAAATGTAGATGCATTTTCTTCTACAACGGTTATTTGCTGAAACCAGCGGTTTCCCCACTCTGCAAGAGGTGGTTTACATTTGATCAGATTATCGAAAATTGATCTTGAGGGTACGATTTCACTAAGGGGCGGTAAGCGGTCTAGTGTCAAAACCTCTAACCGACTGAAATTTTGTTCTTGGCAAAGTTTTTCCAGTTTGGGTATGTCCTGAATGGCCTCTAGGATGACCCAATCGAGCATATTCTCAAGAATTGGGACTAGGATTTTAGGATTGTCTGTATTCAAGATGGTGAAGTCTGCAAAGACACCCAGAAAGCCAATCTTTTCTTTCTCTGCTGGATGCTGATGAAAATATCTTATTAGTTGCTGAACGCTGTCACTGAAGTCTTCATAGCGCTCCTGAATTTCCTGAAGTGAATTGAGACGAGATTGGAGTTTTTGAAACTCACTGAGCAAAAATTTTAGTTGATTGCGTCGTTCCTGAAGCACTTCTTGTTGTTCATCGTGCTCGAGCCGAAGATCTTGAAGCTCATCATGTAATTGCTCTTGTTCTTCTTCAAGAACACTGGTTCTCCCACTGGATTTGCTCAATTTTTGTTTAGCCTCTTGTACATGATACTGAGCCTCAACGTGTTGTTCTCCTAGCTCTACCAAACGAGTCTTCTGTTGCTCAAGTCGCTCGGTCACGAAATTGCGCTGGTTGGTCGCATTCGTCAATTTAGTATGAGTTTGCAGTAAATTTTGCTGTAAGTTTTGAAGCAGATTGTTCTGTGATGCCAAAGTTTCATTTTCCTGAATGCGATCACTTTCCAATCTTTGGAGCGCATCTTCAAATAGCTGATAATTTTTTTGGAGGATCTCGATCTCGAGTTGATCTTCTTGCGATTCCAGTTTTAACTCATTTTGGGCTTCTTCCAGTTGTTGATTGTCATCAATGAGTTGCTGAATTCTCTCCTCCGAATTTTGTATATCTTGAGAGATCAACTGTCTTTGGCTCTCAGCATCATGAAGCTCCTTATCAATCAGCAACATTTCATTATGAGTTGTGGCCAGCTTTTCACCTGATACAGTGATTTCAAGGCCTAGTGTCTCTAATTCGGTAACTTTTGTTTGCTTGGTCAATTGCTCTGCAGTTTGCGTCGCCTCTGTTTTCTCTATTCTTGATTTGGCTCCTTCTTCGCGTCGTTTTGCTTGATGCCATCGATAAAGGATTAACTGATACTCTGCTGCCCTGATTTCTTCCCTAAGTTTGAGATAGAGCCTGGCTTGTTCCACTTGGTCTTTCAGACCTTCCTCCTGCCGTTCCAACTCTTGAAGAACATCATCGACCCGAAGCAAATTTTGGCGAGTTTCATCCAGATGTTTCTCAGCAGATTGTCGCTTAAGTCTAAACTTTACGATTCCAGCAGCATCGTCAATGAAATTTCTTCTTTCTTCAGGTCTTGCATTGATCATCTCCTCAATTTTTCCTTGTTGGATAATGGAATAACCTGTTCCTCCTCCGACTCCGGTGTCCATGAAAAGTTCGCGAATATCTAGCAATCGAACTGGAGTTTTATTGATCAAGTATTGGCTCTCACCTGAGCGATAGAGGCGTCGAGTTATTTCAATTTCACTGAATTCTCGGTACTTGGGGAGTGTGTCGCCAGCTGGATTTGTAAAGGTAAGTGTAACTTCGGCCATACCCAACGGTTTTTGATAGGCACTTCCGGCAAAGATGACATCTTCCATGGAACCTCCACGCAGTTGCTTAACTCTTTGTTCACCAAGTACCCAGCGGATGGAGTCAACTACGTTGGATTTCCCACAGCCATTCGGGCCCACTACAATGGTGACCCCATTATGTTGGAAAGTGAAGGAGGTGGGCTGGCAAAAGGATTTGAATCCGGCGATGCGCAGCCCTTGTATGCGCATTGAAAATCAAATGCTTGAAGGTGGGTCTACAGGCTTTTCCTCAACATCCGAATCTTCTGGTGCAACTGCTGCAAGATTTTGCTGTCTCATGCCCTCGAGCGATTCTTTTCTTTTGTTGAAAAACTGCCGGTACTCAAAGTCTTTCTCTTCCATGACTTCGTCAAAGAAGCTTTTCCAGAGGCCTTGTTCAGGAAAACTCATTTCATCAAAACATCTAACGAAAAGCATGAGCCACTGGCGTTCTTCTTCGAGCAACAGCATGTAGTCGTAAGTCAAGCCCTCAAGATTGAGTTGTTCCTGCGCCAAAAGCTCCCTGACCTCATCCACGAGTTCACCTTCAACGCTTCTTGCAATTGTGTTTTGCAGCATCTGACATTGTAGTCGGGCAAGCTCGAGTTGTTTTCTGCACTCTACCAGTTGGGATATATTTGAGACGGAGGCCTGTTCCTGCAACCGAAGAGTCTGAACCAGTAGTTCTCGTTCCGTAACCTCAACTGTTGATTCAATGGGTTGATCGGTCATTTGGTTTTAGCTTATTGGTTTAGCTGAGGACACTCTGAAGAACTCAGGAAAATTGATGGTAGGAGATTATTCTGAGTTTGGAAGAGTAATTTTTAGAACAATCAGATGAGGTCCGATATCATACAATACGTTTTAAAATCATCAAGGCACCGTAGAATCAAGCACAACTTATTTTAACTGTTCATCATGGATTAGGCAGTCTGACGTAGCTTTTCTAATTCGAGACTAGTTGCTTCCCAATTCTGTAAATGCTGAGTAAGCATCTTTTGCACACTTTCCTGCTCTACCTGAAGTTTCTTAATTTCCATGGGATCGGCGGATTGAAAGTATCCCTCCTTACCAAAATTCTTTTCAATATTCTGAAGTTGGTCTTCGTTTTTGGAGATTTCTCGCTCAAGTTGTTCTACCGTCCGTTGGAGTTGATTAATGCGCTGCTTTTGTAATTTACGTTCTTCATGACTTATTAAGGTTTTTGTTTTTTGAGTACTTTCTCTTTGAGTTTGGCTTGGTTTTTGGTGATGCAATGAAGCTGAATCACGATTCAAATAGTCATCGCCAAATCTTTCCAAATATTCTTGGTATGGACCTGAATAGTCTCTGGCCCCAGTTGGAGTTAGTTCTAAAATGTGTGTGGCCACTTTATTGACGAAGTGTCGATCATGACTGACGACAATTACAGTCCCCTCAAATTTTTGTAGCGCATCTGCAAGAGCTTCTACTCCCTCAAGATCCATGTGATTTGTGGGCTCATCAAGTACAAGTATATTCCCCTTTTCGAGCATCATCCTCGCAAACAATAGTCTTGCTGATTCCCCTCCACTTAAAGCATTGACACTTTTTTTAACGTCATCTCCGGTAAACAACACTTGGCCAAGAAGGCCTCTTATGGTCCCCACAGTTTCATGGGGCGCCTGAGCAAATAGCCAGTCGTATACACTAGTCCTTTCTTTGAGCAAATCATGGTGATCTTGGGCGAAGTAGGATACTTGGGCTTCATAACCCCAGGCACTTTCTCCATTATCTGGAACCATTTGCCCTAAAGCGATTTTGAGTAGCGTAGATTTACCAATACCATTGGGACCAATTAAGGCAACCTTTTCGCCTCGCTCAATCGTCGTATAAATGCCATTAAGAACTTTCAAAGCCCCAAAAGCTTTTTGAATATTTTTTAGTGTTAGTACGACTTTCCCGGAAGATCGTTTTTGCTGGAACTGCAGTTTAGGCAACACTCTCGAAGAAAGTTTTGCTTCTGGAACTTCAAGTCGCTCAATCATTTTTGTGCGTGATTGAGCTTGGCGGGCCTTTGTTGCCTTGGCTTTGAATCTGTTTACAAATGCCTGCATCTCAGCAGCTTTACGTTCAACGCTCTGAATTTCCTTTTGACGTTGGAAACTTTCCAATTCCTTTGCAGCGAGAAAGCGCTCATAGTTGCCTGTGTATGGAATTACCTCCTCATAATCGATGTCCACAACGTGAGTAGCGGTAGCATTGAGAAAATCACGATCGTGTGATATGTAAATCAGAGTTCCTTGAAACTGGTCTTTAAGGAATTCTTCAAGCCAGTGAATTGAGATGATATCAAGATGGTTGGTTGGTTCGTCAAGGAGCAATAAGTCAGGATCACTGAAAAGGACTTGTGCTAACAGTACACGTAGTTTGAAACCACCAGAGAGAGCCTTCATTTTTTCATGGTGATAATTAGCACTGATTCCCAGTCCTGCTAGTAACTCTGCGGCAAAGGCCTCCGCAGTGTACCCATCCTCTTCAGCAATAATAATTTCTAGTTCTGCAAGCTGATGACCGGTCTTTTCATCCATCTCCTCCTTCATTAGGAGCTCTTCTTTCATTTCCATAGCTTGCCAAAGACGTTTCCGTCCTTGCATCACAACATGGATAATAACGTGATCCTCATAACTAAAATGATCCTGACGTAGAAATCCGATTTTCAGTTCTTTAGGGACAGATATCTTGCCTTCTGTGGGATTTTCATCACTGGTCAAAATTCGTAAAAGAGTTGACTTGCCGGCTCCATTGGCTCCGACTAGGCCGTAGCGTTTACCTGGATCAAAGTTGATGTTGGCATTTCTGAAAAGCACCTTGGCGCCATATTGCATGCCAAGGTTGGTGACGCAGATCATGTTTTACAAGGCAATGGTTAGGCGGAGTTGTTGAATTAATTCTTCAAAAGCTTGTTGCACAGCTGGAGCATTGGCTGGATATCGAAGGCGTAGAGTTACTCTGCGAGGAGCTTCCTGAAGACTGTGCGCATAAATTCCCAAACGTACATTTGGCCATTGCTTACTGAAATTTTCCACAGCTTCGGCAACATCACCTTCTGGAAGGTTCAAGATGATTTCTTGAATTTTCCATTCAGATGAACTTCTTTTCCATATTGGCAGGGTGACAGGTAACATTGCCTTCAACATGCTTGGAAAACCTGGAAACGCAAAAATTCCCTGAACATGAAAACCTGGCGCCCCTTCAAGATTTTCGATTAATCCACATCCTTCAGGCAGATCCGCCATTCGGGCACGTGCCTCGTTTAATCGATCCTGATATCTTTCTATCAAAATTTCATAGCATTCATGATGGCGGATAATTGGAATACCTAATGATTGCGCAATTGCTTGTCGGGTACAGTCATCATGAGTTCCACCAATCCCACCTGAAACGATCAAAGGGTAAAATTCCTTGTACAAATTTCTCAGCCATTTAGCTATTGTGTCTTGATGATCTGGTAAAGTCATCGCTATTCCTGCTGGCTGATCCTGTTCCTTTAGCCACTGCAGCATCCATTGCTGATTTGCATTTGCCAATTCTCCCCAGACAAGTTCTTCTCCAACAGTAATTACAGCTGGGCTAAGTTTTGATCCAGTCATTGATTCCCATTGTTTGGAAGAGCCTGGCGACGCCAGTAATAGCAGAGCAGGCCAAATGATATGGCTACATTCCCAAACATCATTGGATAATGACTTTCTAACTTCAACAACTGGATCAAAGGCATGAACATAAGTGATAGGCAAGCAAGATTCCAGATAATGAAGCCTAGGACCATTAACATTCTTCTGCGCTCAATATCCTGCATCAATTTCTCATATTCCAGATCCAATTTTGAGTTCGAACCATCTCGCTCTTTGGTTTCTATCATCATCATTTCCAGGAGTGCTTTTAGAAGTAAAACCAACTAAAAAATACTATCAATAACAAAAAAGCTGTAAAACAGCCCAAAGGCGGCGGATGCCACTCAGGAAGAATAGTTTTGACCCGCACACCAACCTTAAATTAATTATTGAGATTGATTCAAAAAGGCTAGCAGATGGAGAAAGAAGCACAAGGGAGGAAGTTTAGTTTAGGAGGGATCTGAGCCCTCCTAAAAATTATCGAAGAATGTTGCGAAGGGAAGCTATTTTTTGTTGTTGTTCTCTTTGCGGAGCAAAATCAGCAGCTCGGTCTAGGTGAGAAAGTAGTTGCCTTCTCGTCTCTTCCATTTGAATGCTGTCTTGTTCCATTTGAGTACTTTCGAGAATTTTGCGCTGTGTGTTCGAAATGATCAGATCTGGTAGTGTCTTCAGGAGAGTGTCTCGCTGCAAAAGTGCTTGAGCAATTTCCTGATCATTTTGTGCCTGAAGCGCTGCTTCATGTAGGCTATCTAGCGCATTAAGGTAAGTTTCAATCTTCAGGTGAAGGTTTGATTGTCGCTGTGCCGAACGAATTTGTTCTACTGCCTGAAGGTAATAGCGTTCAAATTCTGTTTCCTGAGGGTAGCTAAAAAATGCTGATTGTAACCCTGCAATCGGAATCCTGGATTCTAAGAACTGCTGCCTGCGAGTCACACTTTGATCTGTGACACTGAAAAAATTGACAACTATGGAATTGTTGCTAGTGACTTCTACAAATGGAGGTAGTTCAAAAATCTGTGGATTGATTTGCGCTTTCAGAAAGATTCTCTGCTGATGCTCTACGTCAGTCACAACTTCAACGTGCTGCAGGTACTCAAGTGTTCGAAAACCTGGAACTTCTCGAATTTTCTCAGCGTTCGGGATCATGACTTGGATGAAGAATTGGTTTTTCCTTAGCCCCGTCTCGGGATCACGAAGATTCTGCTCAACAATTTGGTAAGGTATCAAATCGGGAGTCAACGCAATATTTTGATCAAAAATGATCTCTACCCCAAAGCGCCATATATTTCTGAGTTCATCTTCAACTTGCCTAGGTAAAGCCACTAACTCTCTAACCAAGAATGGTTGACTTAGAATGATGTCGTCCTCCAAGGGTTCTTGGATAAAGGCTCCATTATTCATGAGTTGATAAGCATCCAGGTAAGTGAATATTTCTCTACCTCCGTTGTCCAGTTCGAGAACATAACGGAAACGGTTGCCTTGATCATCGGTAGCAAACTGCTCTTCTTCGCCAGGATGTAGCATACGGAATCTTCTGATCCCGTAAGTCATTCTTTTTCCTTCAAGCAAATCGTGCTCTCCGTATGTCTTCACATAAGCCTGTGATGTCAGCACTAGGCGGTAAAACTCATTTTTGTCTAAAATTCCAAATTCTGTACTTTCACTGGAAGGAAATACCAAAACTCTGTTTCCTGTCAGTTGGAGTTGGTCTTTCAACGACCACTCATAGATTTGGTCTAGTTTCCACTCCTGACTTGACCCATCCTCCAATACTGCTTGGAGAAAATGCTCATCATTAGTACGATTCTTGACGAACACCGAAGATATCCGGAGATCTCTGTAGAGCCCCTTATCCAAAGTTTCAGCTAATTTAATTGCATTAAGTTTGGCAGTGTACTCAGGAAAAGCTAAAATTCCTTTAGGTAAGATCGAAACAGATATTAGTAGGAGCCAGCCTACTACTGTGCGAATTTGTCGTTGCTTACTCAAAATTTTCTCCTACATAAACTTCGACATCAGTGCCCATCCTGCCCTTGTGACTGGATGGCATTTGTTCAACAAGTTGTTCCCCAGGAATTACTTCGGACAGAGCTAATGCTGCTTTCATGAAATTAGGTCTAAAGTAGATTTTAGTTTTGGGTAGTACCATCCCTTCCCTAACCGAGGAAATGTTCGTGACTTCTAATCGCATTCCAACTTGTTCCTCTAATTTCTGCCTTTGTTGTCGATCCAAAAGAATGGCAAGTCTTTGAGCATTTTGATCTTTGGTGGAAGCATTCAATACAGATACATTGAGCTGTAGCGGTTGTTGATACATCAACAAAGCTGCCACAGGGTGAAGCATCACGGCATCTCGAGCTTGCGATGCCATGGGCTTGAGTTGCCTTTCACCACGGCCCGCTGAAGCTGCCATGTCATCTATACCCGGATCAGATATTTGTGATCTTGCTCGCTCTCGATCTTGCGATCCAAGTCTCTTACGCATTGGCTTTAGGGCAAAGGCAAGCTGCTGTCCATCTGACTTTTCTCTGTCCAACTCAAGCGAGACATCTCCAGTGCTTGTAAAGATCTGCATGTCTACCAAAAAGTCTACATTCCCTCCACCAGTTCTACTGATTTTCTCTTGGAGTTCAACGCGCTTGACCCCGTCTTCCTCAGCAAAAGCCATCTCTTTTTGAGGCAAGGTGACATTGTTCAGAAAGGCTTGTGGAATGGAAACCTGAAATTTACCAGGGGTGTTTCCAGTTTCAACCTGGATGGCCGAAAAGAGAGATTCGTCAAAAACCCCTCTTATGGTTAGGTAGGAGGGATCACCGGGTATGACATCAAGGTGATCTACCATATGTCCAGAGGGTAACTCCTGAGCTAATGTGGGTTTGGCTAGGACTGCCAAAGCACAAATAGAGAGCAGGAGTGAACAGATTTTTCGCATGTCTACAACCCTTGAAAAGTGGCGAAAAAAGGCAATTTGCAGCAAAAAATGCAGAAAATGCGCCAGCCCTTCTTCGTTCACTCGACCGCGCCAGATCCTTCTTCAGACACTTCACTTTCCTCTGTAACGACCTCAGATTCTTCGGTATCCTCGTTTTCTTCCGTTACTGTAGAAATAGCAATGACACGCTCATCTTCCTGTAATCTTATCAAACGTGATCCTTGTGTAACTCTTCCAATGATTGGGATCTGATTAGTGTGTATTCGAATCATCCGGCCAGTTTGGGTGATCAGTAGGAGTTGTTCTCCCTCCTCAATTTCCAACATTTCAACAACTGGACCAGTGGTTTCGTTGGTTCGCATCGTGCGCAAGCCTTTGTTGCCACGATGCTTTGATAATGTAAATGCATCAATTTCTGATTGCTTCCCATAGCCGTTCTCTGCAACTGTCAGCATCCTTCCTGAGCCAGAGTGGGTAAAAGCGGAAACCACTTGATCACTTGGTTCGAGACGCATTCCAATGACTCCTCGGGCATCACGTCCCATGGATCTTATCGTTGATTCGTGAACACGTAATCCCATACCATTGCGACTAGTGAAAAACAACTCACGGTCCCCATCTGTCAATGCTGCTGAGATTAGGGTGTCCCCTTCATCCAAGCTGATTCCTCGAATGCCATTTCGACGTACTCTGGTAGGATCTAACATATCAATTTTCTTGCAGATGCCATTGGCTGTACACATCAAAATATGCTTCAGATCTGACCTTTCTTGGAAATTGCGAGGTATCACCAAGCAAGTCCGAATCGTCTCTTCTTGGGTGCCTTCTTTTTCATTCTGTTTTTGTAGTTCAAGAACATTTGCTGCGTGTTTCCCACGACTTGTCCGACCTGCTTGAGGAAGTTCATAGACCCTAGCTCTGTATATTCGCCCTAGATTGGTGAGAAACAACAAATGATCGTGGGTAGATGCTACGAACATCTGTTCAACGAAATCACCAACTTTAGTGGTTGCACCTTGAACACCGCGTCCCCCTCTATGTTGAAGACGATATTCAGTAACAGGAGTCCGCTTAACATATCCTTCGTGAGATATTGTAACGGCCATATCTTCTTCGGTAATCAGATCTTCAATTGCAATGTCGGAGGCATCTTCAACAATTTCTGTTCGCCGTTCATCACCGTAACGTTCACGGATTTCAATTGCTTCTGTTTGGATGATTTCAATTACTCTCTCCTCACGTTGGAGAATATCTTCAAGATCAGCAATTTTAAGGGTTACTTGCTCGTTTTCTTCGCGAATCTTCTCTCGCTCTATCCCTGTCAGACGCTGGAGGCGCATCTCCAAAATTGCTTGGGATTGGCGTTGTGAAAGAGAGTAATCAGCCATCAAAACTGCTTGGGCAGTAGGACCATTTTCAGCCTTGCGAATAGCTTCGATTACTTCATCCAAATTTTCGAGAGCGGTCATCAAGCCTTCTAGAATGTGTAGGCGATTTTTGGCTTGGTTAAGTTCAAATTGGGTACGGCGAGTGACGACTTCGATTCGATGTCGAAGGAAAAATTCCAATGTTTGAGCAAGTGATAGTACCTTAGGCTGGCGGTCGACGATCGCGAGCATCGTGATTCCAAAAGATGACTGTAGAGCCGTGTGCTTGAAAAGATTGCTCAAGACAACATTTGGATCGTCACCTCTACGGACCTGAATATACATCCGCATGCCTTTACGATCTGACTCATCTCTCAGATCTGTGATTCCCTCCAATCTCTTTTCGCGCACCATCTCAGCAATTTTTTCGAGTAGATTTGCCTTGTTCACCATGAAGGGTAACTCTGTCACGATGATGGCTTCACGACCGTCTTTGTGGGTTTCAACATGAGTCTTGGCCCGAATGCGTATGATCCCTTTGCCATTCATGTAGGCATCATAAATTCCTTTTCTGCCCATAATAATTCCACCGGTAGGAAAGTCTGGGCCAGGCAGAAGCTCCAGTAGATCTGGCAAGGAAGTAGTATAGCGATGCTCTATGTAGTAGAGAAATGCATTGAGGACTTCACGTAGGTTGTGTGGAGGTATGTTGCTGGCCATGCCCACAGCAATGCCGGTAGATCCATTGACCAGTAGGTTCGGAATCTTGGTCGGTAGTACCGTCGGTTCTTGTTGAGAATCATCGTAGTTAGGAATGAAATCGACGGTACCTTTTTCCAGATCATTCATCATCTCGTGAGCGATTTGTTTCATTCTAATTTCGGTGTATCGCATTGCTGCTGGGGCGTCCCCATCAACTGAACCAAAATTACCCTGACCATCAATCAGCTGATATCGCATTGAAAAAGGCTGGGTCAACCTCACGATTGTGTCATACACCGCTGCATCACCATGAGGGTGATATTTACCGATCACATCTCCAACGACTCGTGCTGATTTCCGATAGGCTCGATTGTAATGATTTCCTTGGTCTTGCATTGCAAAGAGAACACGTCGATGGACAGGCTTGAGGCCATCACGTACATCCGGAAGAGCACGTCCAACAATCACGCTCATTGCGTACTCCATGTAGGAGTCTCTCATTTCATGGACAATGTCTGCGTTCAGAATCCGTTCTGTCATTTTGAATAATTATAAATTATGTGAAAAGAAGGGATGTTGATGACCAAGAGTTGATCAAAAACCTGAGCGGTCAAGAGTTAATGTTTTTATTTGAAATTAGGTGATGATTTTCGGCGTTTCTGTTGCCTCATCCTTTTCTAGATCACCAAGTTGGTCGAGCCCAAGAGCTGTAAGATCAAATCCTGAGAAGGGCTGGGAAGTTTCTGCATCGACCCAGCATTCATTTTCAAAAACGTAGAGTTTTGCTACTCCTCGGAAGGGTGTGAACACTTTTAGGTAGGATTCTTCGTTTTCAGCTTCGATAGTGATCTCACCATCGACTTCTTTGATTAGTTTTGCTGAATACTTGACAGGAATAGATTTGGGGAAGGTTAATTGCTTGCCATCAATCTTCATTCGGTAACTCCATGTGACTGAATCAACAGAATTTTAAAGAATTAATCATCTCTCTGTATTCTATGTGTAGCAAGACAAATTGGCTCAGGAAGCTAGCATTCTTCCGCCATCAACGGGTAATACGGTTCCGGTAACAAAATCATTTTTAAGAAAATAGGTGACTGCTCTGGCGATATCATCAGGGTGTCCCATTTTTTTTAGTAGACTTCTTTCAATGGCTAAATCTTGGCTGAAAGAACTGATCTGAGGGGGAGGAAGCATTGTTCCGGGCGCAACTGCATTGACTTGTACTGCTGGAGCCAGGGCCTTAGCGAGCCCCTTTGTCAGCGAGACCAGTCCAGCTTTCGATGCGCAATAGGGTAAGAACTGTGGCCAGGGTCTCTCTGCAGCTACATCTACAATGTTCACAATTTTACCCTGTCCTTGTTTAAGCATTGATGTTCCAACCAATTGTGAGAGAAAAAATGGTGCTTTTAAATTCAGTGAGATTAAATGATCCCATTCTGATTCACTTACTTCACCAAGAGGTGTAGGGAAAAAGTCAGCAGCATTGTTGATCAGCACATCAATTTGGCCAAGTTTTTCTTCAATATGCTGAATCAACAGTTCAATCTTGGATACCTGTCTAAGGTCAGCTTGAAAACAACCATGTTGTTGAATGTCCCCACCCATAAGGTCTAAGGTTTCTTTTGCCCCCTCCATAGACTGATGGTAATGTAAGGCTACCTTCATTCCTTGTTGGCCAAGTGAGACTGCGATAGCTTGACCAAGACGCACACCCGCTCCGGTAACTAAAACTGTTCGGTTCTTTAAATCCATTTTGATTTCATGCTTGAAAAAAGAAAACCAATCATTGGTCTCACGATGGGAGACCCCAATGGGATCGGCCCCGAAATCATAATTAGGGCAATCACGAAACTGAAATCACGTTTTGATTGGCATCCAGTCATTTTTGGGGATGCCTGGATCATTAAACAGGTTACCAGCAAACTTGATTCAACCCTACAACTAAAAATGTGTGAGAATTTGGCTGAATTACCTGATGGGCCTTGTATTGTTGATTTGAAAGTGCACTCCGGCACAAACTGGCAGCTTGGGCAAGTCAGTGCCTGGGGTGGAGAGTCATCATTTCATTTTCTGAAAGAGGCAATTGACGCAGCGCTCGCAAACCAGATTGATGCGATTTCCACTGCCCCTTTAAGCAAAAAAGCCCTTCATATGGCTGGTTATCATTTTCCAGGACACACTGAAATTCTCTCGAGATTGAGTAATGGTGCCCCACCCATTATGATGCTTACCGTTGAAGGACTGAGAGCGGTTCATGTCAGTACCCATGTTTCTCTGCTTAATGCAATTGATCAAATTCAACCAAAGCGAATCCTTGAAGTTGCTCAAGTAACTAAAGATGCCCTCATAAGAATGGGTATTAAAAATCCAAGGCTTGCATTGCCAGGCTTGAATCCTCATGCCGGAGAGGAAGGCCTATTCGGTGATGAGGAAAAAAAATTACTTCTTCCTGCATTAAAATTGATGGACGACGCTGGCATAAATTGTGTCGGTCCCATTTCGCCAGACACTGTTTTTTTAAGGAATCGCAAGGGTGAATTCGATGCAGTTATTGCGCTTTATCATGATCAATCTCATATTGCTCTCAAACTGCTTGGATTTGAAAAAGGGGTAAATGTAACCCTAGGATTACCATTGATTCGCACATCAGTTGATCATGGGACAGCTTTCGACCGAGCCTCCCAATTTAACGCGGACTCTGCTTCCATGGAAGCTGCAATCGAATTAGCGCTATGTTTTGTTTCAAACTCTGACAAGCAAAAGAGCGCACCTTTTTTGCACCATTAGCGAATAGCAAAATAGTCTATTGAAGATCATCAATCAGAGTTTTAATTTTGGCTGAACTCATCTACGAAATATTGGCGCCAGGGATCTCTTGGCTAGAGGTACCCAAAGCAGACTTACGTATTCTTTGTGGTTGTCCGGCTGATGCGGTTAAGCATCTAACCATCAAGGGGAAGATCAGTTTGGTTACGGAAAACGGGGCTACTTTTGAAACTGGCCCGAATGCCATTTTACTAGCAGATAATTTCCTACAGAATGGTTTGCCGGCAAACATGGCAGAATTCCCAGTTCTGCAAATGTTTTATAAACAAGGACAAATCATCCCTAATCATCCCAATAACAAGGGCGAACGCCCTGTACTCATTGGCAATGCCAAAGCAGTTCAGTCTCAACTTCAATACATCTATTGTGGAAACTACGGCCTGACTACCCCTGAAGAGTTAATCGATTGCGGGGTGAGTCTTGAAGATGCTACCGAAATGATGGCAATGAAGATGCAGTTCGCTTTTGGCAGTATCAAACCACCGGATGCGCTATTGTCAACCTGCATTGTCGAAGATTCTGGATGGCATAGCTTAAAGGATGACTTATTGGTAAGTCGTAAAGGAGTGAATCAGTATCAATTCAAAATGGGGCTGGAATGCATTGACGTAGATCTGAGGCTTAAAAATGAGGAGACTTATCCGGCTCCGTACAAACTTTCAGACCAATGGTTACCAAGAGACCGGTTTGCCGTTTGGCATACTGGTGAGGGAGATGGTTGGGATCGCTTTCGACCATGTATGGCAAGTTTATTAATGATTGAAGGAGAACCTTATCTCATCGATGCTGGTCCGAACTTACACTACACTCTTGAAGTGTTAGGGATTAGCTTAAGTGAAATAGCTGGTATTTTTCATACTCATTCACACGATGATCATTTTGCTGGCTTGACAAATTTACTTCTTTCTGGGCGAAGGATTAGATATTATTCGTCCAAATTGGTCCGTCATTCAACTTTTCAGAAACTGTCGGCACTTATCGGGTTGCCCACCCAGGAAATTGAAAAGTATTTTGATTTCAAAGATCTTGAATTGGACGAATGGAGTAGCATTTCAAAATTTGTTCAAGTCAAGCCATGTTTCTCGCCTCACCCAGTAGATGCTAATATTTTCTTCTTCAAGTACGAAAAGGGTGTGAAAACTCAAACTTATGCACATCTAGCCGACATCATTTCAAGTGCAGTATTGGGTGGGATGAAAAACCCTGAATCAAAATATCACATCAGTGAAAATTTCTATAAAAAGATATTTGATAACTATCTACAAACTACTGATGTCAAAAAAATCGACGCTGGTGGGGGTATGATTCATGGTGAGGCGAAAGATTTTGTAGATGATAAATCAGGAAAAATTATTTTAGCACATTCTTCCTCACCCTTTTCGCAAGACGAACTTAGAATAATTGAATCTGCGTGTACTGTGAAGTTTGGGTCGTCTGACCTCAGAGTACCAATGAGTAAGGAAAAATTTTTGAAGGATAAATCACTGCAGTGGCTTCAAGAACTTTTTCCAACACTGAGCAAAGAGGAACTGAAAAAACTAATGACGTACCCAACAGCAGAAATTACTAGGGGTCAAAAATTACTTTTTCAGGCTCAAGAGGTTGAATATATACCACTACTTTTGACAGGGCAGGTTGAGCAAGACGGAATGTTCTACCCAGTAGGGACATTACTTGGGGAGGCGAATGCACTGGCGGATTTACCATCATCACAGAAGATTATTGCCGTTGGACCAGTTTGCTATTTACCGATCCCCAAAAATCCATATAAGAACTTGCTGAAAGCACATAAATTATTGAAGAAGAGAATTTCGTTACTTAATGGCTGTGACTATCTTCGAACATTCCCAATGCTTCAATATGGACTATGTAATGACCAACTGAAGTCACTTCTACAAAAATCTGAACCAATAAATCTCAAAAAAAATCAGCAAGTTCTGATTCCGAATAACGCTTTGGGTATCATTGAATCTGGTGAAGTTCAATTTTCGGCAGGCAACAAAACTCTCAAAGTTACTGATAAATCAGTGCTTGGATTGTCAAACATTTTAGGTAACTCATTTTCTTGGAAGGAAAAAACGACAACAAAATGCCAAGTGTTATGTCTTCCTACGGAAAATTTGTTGCAGGCACCTGGGGTGCGATGGTTCCTTCAGAGAACTTATCAAGATTATAACTTTCAGTTGAGTTCATGACTGACCTCACGCCTGTCAACTTACCCCAAAATCTTCCTCGTAGCGTGCCAGCTCAGAGAGCTTTAGAATTAGTTTTTGGCAATTATGCCGTGAATACCAGACGAGCTTATGAGCGAGCCCTAAAAGACTTCCAGAAATGGGCTGATCTGCATTCCACTCAAGACCTAGAAAATCTTGATAGTCTCAGAATGCTAGAATATAAGGAGCATCTTAAATTGAGCGGAAAAAAATCCGCAAGCATCAATCAAGCTATGAGTGCACTGAAAAAGATCTGTCGTGTCCTTGCAGAGTGTGGATATATTCGACAAAATCCATTTAAGTCCTCTCTTATCCGCAACGAGAAAGTCTCCCAACTCAGCAATAAGGGAGCTCTGCGAATTAATCAGCTTCAGCAAATGCTTGATGCAAATGAGAACATAGCCTATGACGAGCGAGTGGAGACTTTACTCCGTCACAGGAACAAATTGTTGTTAAAATTTCTATATTTCACTGCAGCACGAAGAAGCGAAGCCTCTGTACTAAACTGGGAAAATATACGCCAGGATGGTCGATTTTGGATAGCTATTCTTGAGGAAACGAAGAGTGGTGTACCACAAAAACTAAAAATCAGAGAAGAGCTTTATCAAGAATTGATAGTCTGGAGAGGTGACTTACAGTTATCTGGTTTGAGTACACCATGGGTGTTCCCCTCCTTGGGACAGCGCAGCATGGGCAACCAAATGACTGGCAAGGCCATAAATGAAGCTATCCGTCGCCTCGGAAACGCTATCGGTATAAAAATTTCCACACATTACCTCCGGCATACTGCCATTACACTTGCACTTGAACTGGGAGAGCCTCTTCAGAAAGTTCAAGCATATGCTCGGCACGCCTCTGCAAATACAACTGTTCGTTACTTTCACGATCAGCAACTACTCGAAAAAAATCCCACCGATACCCTTCCAGCTCTGTAGAGAGTATTTTGATAAAATCTTAATCAGGATAGGGTTCAGAAAATTAAAATAAAAATTTACCATTTAAATTTAGTGACTTAAATAATGCTTTAAGGTTATGAAAATTTGAATTACTTTGAGTGCATGCTCTTTGCAGCTGGTTCATACTAGATATGAGGATCACATGGAGTAACCCCCTCAATGGAATTGAATGAATCACACTTTTAGTCCTTATGCAGAACTTGGTGTAAGACCAGATGTAACTCATCAGGAACTGAAACAGGCTTACCGACAGGCTGTCCTGCGTTACCACCCCGATTCAGCTGTTGGAGCAGCTAATTCTTTAAAGTTTCATGCTGTCACGGAAGCTTACAAAGAACTTCGCGCAATCGTTGATCAGTCGCCCCGAGGGAAAGGGTCTGACGACCAGTATTCAAAATTACGAAAGAAAAATCAGTTGTTGGATGGAGAACAACCGATTGACCCTCAAACTCTGGAATTGGGTACACCAGATCTCCAACAGTTGCTGTGTGAATCCGACAATTCTCATGTCAGACAAGTGGCTGCGATAGCACTGTTTTTAAAGAAGGAGTCAGCACTTACCAGAGAACTATTGGCTATCGCTAAGCAGCCAGCCATGCCAAGTATTCGTAAGGCAATTCTTTCAGCGATGCATATTGGCCCTCGTAAAAAAGTTGTCCCAATCCTCCTGTCAGTTGCTTGTGAGAGTGATTTGGAAATTGCAGCCATCGCAATACAACAACTTGAGAAAATTGATGAGTCTTTGCGGGGTAAAATTTTGTTTAAATTACGGATAGCTCATCTGAGCCTCTGGGAGAGAACCAAGAGAGTTTTTGACCCTGATCTCCTACTTATCACTCAATACTCACAGTTGGGTGATCAACTTCGCCAGAAGGGGCTGCTCAGCCAAGAACAATTGCAAATAGCCTTGGTTTTACAAAAGAAATTTCCCCTCTTATTAGGTCAGATTCTGCGGTATTTAAATTACGTTCAACCTCATGAATTGCGCTCTGTTCTGAGTGGTACACACCGTAGCTGAAACTTCTTCAGCCTTCCGTTGACCAGTCAAGACTCACTTAGCTGGATCTTCCCGAAAAATCCTGATAATTTTCAAATTATTTAACTATTTTGTAGAAATTCCACCGGGGGCTACAATTATGGCTGCTTTGCAAAGCGCAGAAGTCATTGTCATTGGTGGTGGACATGCAGGATGTGAAGCCGCACTGGCTTCGGCGCGGCTTGGTTGCAAGACGATCCTGCTCACCATAGATATTGAAAAGATTGCCCAAATGTCATGTAACCCAGCAATTGGTGGAATTGGGAAAGGGCATCTAGTCAAAGAAATTGACGCACTTGGTGGGGAGATGGGTAAGGTTGCAGACCAGTCAGGAATTCAGTTTCGAGTTTTGAATAGCTCACGAGGTCCTGCAACTCGTGGAACTCGATGTCAGTCAGAAATGTATGAGTACAAAAGTTTGATGCAGATTATCCTTAGAGGAGAGCCTAATCTTTGGATCGTCAAAGCAATGGTAGAGGAACTTGTTATTGAGAATGGTATCCTCCAGGGAGTTCGAACAAATGCTGGAGAATTTTTGGCGAGTTCTGTTGTAATTACCACAGGAACTTTCCTGAATGGTTTGATCCATCGAGGTGAAAACCGAATCCAGGCTGGTAGAATCGATGAACTACCATCGGTAAAATTATCTTTGGCTTTGGCAAATTGTAAACTTGAATTAGGCCGTCTGAAGACAGGTACACCAGCTCGGCTTGATAAAAGAACGATCAACTGGGGAGATATACCAGAGCAGTTGGGCGATGATCCTATACGGAAATTCTCATTTTGGGGGACAGAAACGCCCTTGCCCCAAGTGCCTTGCCATATTGTGTATACAAACGAAGCAACTCATAAAATTATAAGGAATACTCTTCATCGCTCTGCCCTCTACGGTGGTGTGATTAAGGGAATCGGACCAAGGTATTGTCCTTCAATTGAAGATAAGATTGTCAAGTTTGCTCAGAAAGACAGACACCAAGTCTTTCTGGAACCAACTGGAATTGGGTCTGATAATTTTGAGATCTATCCAAATGGTCTCTCCACAAGCCTACCTGAGGAGGTGCAGCAAGCATTCTATCGGACAATTCCTGGGCTTGAAAATGTAGAGATGCTTCAGGCCGGCTATGCGATCGAATATGATTTTGTTCAGCCAACAGAACTGAGAGCAACCTTCGAACTAAAAAAAGTACAGGGTCTTTTTTTGGCTGGTCAAATCAACGGGACTACCGGCTATGAGGAGGCAGCGGCACAAGGTCTTTTGGCTGGAGTAAATGCTGCCCTGAAAGTTCAAGGTAGAGAGCCTTTTGTATTACAAAGAGATGAAGCCTATATGGGGGTTCTGGTTGATGATTTGATCACTAAAGGAGTGACTGAACCCTACAGAATGTTTACCTCAAGAGCCGAACATAGGCTCCAATTGCGAGAGGATAATGCGGATCTT
The DNA here is from genome assembly GCA_000224765.2 of SAR324 cluster bacterium JCVI-SC AAA005. Classification (GTDB taxonomy): domain Bacteria; phylum SAR324; class SAR324; order SAR324; family NAC60-12; genus JCVI-SCAAA005. The sequence continues at coordinate 20,882 of AGAU01000130.1, forward strand.
CGGCTGTGTGAGAAAGGACACCAACTAGGACTATTAGATGATGAGTGTTACAAGCAATTCCTTAACAAACAGTGTAAAATCTTTGCTCTTAAGAAATCATTAGAGCAGGCGAAAATCACTCCGGTTAAGGAAATTCAGGAGGCACTGAAACAGATGAATCAGGCTGAGTTGAAACAGGCGAGTAGTTTGGCGGAACTGATACGTCGACCGGGTCATTGGATGCAGGTGCTCTCTGAGCATTCAGTTATAATGGGAAAGGTTGCTTTGCAGGAATTCCCAGAGGAAGTCCGTGAACAGGTTGAAATACAGATCAAGTATGAAGGCTATTTGCAGCGCCAAGAACAAGAACTTCGACAGATGCGAGAAATGGATCGTATTCAGATCCCTAGTCAATTAGATATGAAAAATATTCCTGGCCTCTCCAGAGAAGTCCAAGAACTTTTAAGCAAGCATCAACCCGCTACCCTTGGTCAAGCAAGTCGCATCAGCGGAGTCACCCCTGCAGCCCTGATGGTTATCCGAGTTTATCTCAAGACATACTTTTCCAAAAACTCATCACTTCAAAATGTGAGTTGAGGGCCGCTTGGGATGAGAAGCAGAAAAAAATTTCGACGGTACCTACAACACTCTGACGTGCAAGCCTGCATCACTTGATTTTTTAAGCTGAGACCAAAGCCGGAAAAATATTTGATATCATTTTGATGATTCTGATCGCGCTCAGCGTGGCCACAGTCATGATGGACAGTATTGCAGCCGTTCGAATCGAGTATGTGAGGTTCTACATAATCTCGAGTGGTTTTTTACGATTGTTTTTGCAATTGAGTATGTCCTGCGTCTTGTTGCTACGCTTCGACCATGGCGCTACGCAATGAGTATTTTTGGCCTTATCGATTTCTGGCTATCCTCCCAAGTTTGATTATTATTTTATTCCCAGGATTCCAGTACCTGTTGGTCACTCGAGTCTTCAGAATCATTCGAATTTTACGTATTTTCGAGTTTCTTGACTACCTACGCGAATGGACAATGTTGTTAAAGGCGCTGCAAGCTAGTCAGGCTCGGATTATGGCTTTTTTATTTTCCATCCTAATTGCTGTGACTTTCCTTGGAGCCTTGATGTATGTTGTAGAAGGAGAGAAAGCTGGCTTTACGAGTATTCAACGCAGTATTTATTGGCAATTGTGACTCTGTCAACTGTTGGTTACGGTGATATAGCCCCCCAGACAGGATTTGGGCAGTTCGTCGCTGCAATTGTAATGATCTTGAATTCTAGCATGTTGGCTGTGCCTACTGGGATCGTTACGGTACAATTATCGGCTATGCAACGTAGGCAAGATCAAAAGTTGACAAGGGCTTGTCAGGCTTGTGGTCAGGATGGAAATGATATGGATGCTGATTTCTGCAAGTATTGCTGAGAAAGTCTTGAACTAGAGAATAGAGAATCCTCCAAAGGGCTAGGAAGATAAAAAGAATTCCGGCTTTTGCTTGACTGCCAGAGGGCAGATCTGGAAAATAGTTAATAATAAATTTAATCTTCAACCAAACATCGAACAATGGAGAGTTTTCATATGAGATCATTTTCAACCAACTTACTGCTTATAGCTGGGGCCGTCTTGGTCGGGATAATCTACCTTTCAACGTTCATCGTAGATCGTACTCAATTTGCCGTGGAAATACGTTTGGGTGATCCAGTTTCTGTCCACATGGAGCCTGGTCTAAAATTCAAAATGCCTTTTCTTACAAAAGTTTTTTATGTGGATAATCGACTGCTATCAAATGATTCCGATCCAGGATCGGTATTCACCGAAGACAAAAAAGAAATGATTGTGGATGCATACTCAAAATGGAAAGTTTCAGATCCATTAAAATTTTATGAAACTGTCCGAAGCCTAGCCGGTGCTCAATCAAGACTGGACGATATCATCTATTCTCAAACAAGGGAGATATTAGGTAAACACACTCTTGTAGAAATTGTGTCTGGTAACCGCCGGGATATACGAGAGACAATTACTACTAACTCTCGTAAAGCTGCCGAAAGTTTCGGAATCGAGGTTGCCGATGTGAGAATAAAAAGAGCAGATTTACCTGAAGCTAATAGTTTAGCGGTTTACGGAAGAATGGAAGCTGAGCGCAGAAGGACGGCAAAACTATACCGTTCTGAAGGTGAAGAGCGTTCCTTAGAAATTCGCTCAGCTGCCGACCGAGACAGGGTAAAAATTATGGCTGAAGCCAATAAAATTGCTGAAGAATTAAAAGGTACTGCTGATGCGTCCGCTACTGAGATCTATGCTAGTGCCTATCAATTAGACCCTGACTTTTTTGAGTTTCAGCGATCTCATGATGCCTATCGTCATTCACTTCGTGAAGACACCACCTTGTTACTCAGTTCTGATCAGCCATTTTTCAGATTCCTAAAAGAAGAGGAACCCCAAACTAGTCGAAAACAAATCGAGTGATTGAGGTTGGTCAGTCGATACGATGAAATCCTACAGCAATTGGAGGACGAAGCTAATTACGAGCGTTCCGCTCGATCCAGAGATCTAAGCAAACTGGAGGGTGCTCGCTTCCTGCTGAACCACCTTGGCAATCCTGAAAAATCCCCTAAAATTGTTCACATTGCGGGTACAAATGGCAAGGGCTTCACCGCACTCCTTCTCGCAGCTCTCCTAAAACAGGAAGGTTTTAAGACAGGGTGCTACACTTCACCTCATCTGGTAGATCTCCGAGAGCGAATACAAATTAATGGTCAGTGTGTTGAACAACAACAATTTGTAGATACATCGGAGAGAATTTTAAAAATTTCCAGATATCCTCAATGTCCTCACACTTCCTTCTTTGACTTGGTAACGGCAACCGCCTTTGAAGTTTTTGCAACATACCAATGTGATTGGGTTGTTTTAGAAACTGGATTGGGAGGCAAGTCGGATTCGACAAATGTTGCTCCCAAAAAACTAGCAATCCTAACAAAAATTGGCCTAGATCACCAAAAAATTCTTGGCAACAGCATCCTTGAAATTGCCGCTGAAAAACTGGGTATTGCTCGAAAAGGTGTACCACTCTTAGTTTCCCAACAAACAAACATTGTTAAGGAATGGCTTGAGCATCAAACTCGTTTGCAAGAAATACCCACTCATTGGATGGATGAAACTCTTCACTATCTTGTTGATCACGGTGGACAACGCTTAGCAGCACCCAAAAGGGCTAAAATCTCAGATGTCTCCAGAGAATTGGCACTAAAAGCTGTGGAGATTCTGCTACCTACCAAGTCGCCAAAACACAGACAAAAACGAATAGATTTAGCTTCAGAATTTACCCTGATCGGCCGTAAAAGCAGGCATTTTGAAGTCAAAGTGCAGAATGAAAGTTCAGAACATATTTTATTGGAACTGATTCTGGATGGGGCACATAATGTTGATGCCATTGATTCATTAATAACTACGCTCTCAGAGTGGCAAATTTCCTGCTATGGGCTCTTGTTAGGAATAGCCAAAGACAAGATGACCATTGAAGCTCGTGATTCTCTTCAAAAACTTGCCCAACGGGCACAGCAAGTTGGACTTGTTCAATATAGTTCCAGAAGGGCTGCAGATCCTGCTGAAATGCTTAAATATCTCGATCTCTCTGGTAATTCTATCAAATTGTTGAGTAGTAGTCAGAATGCCTTGTGGTGGGCTTCTGCAACTGGGACGATTCCTTGGGTTATAACTGGTTCTTTTCATTTGTTGGGCGAGGTGTTGCCCCTCCTCTCTTTGGACTCTTGCAATTAGAACTTGCAAATCGGATAAGCTACTGTGCGAAAATTTTTGACGTTTTTGATCCCTTCTCTAATCTTCATTAGTTTGAAAAGTGTCTTTGCTTCAGAACAAATTGTTATTGAGGCTGATCGATTGAATGTTCGAGATGGGGTTTGGGGTAACAAGCTTGGGAAAGTTTATGAGGGCCAACAGTTTGAGGTCACTCAAAAAAAAGAGGATTGGGCAAAGATTGAATATGAGTTTGGCAAATTTGGGTGGATTTCTTTGGATTATGCCAGACCAGCTTTGGAGGTCAAAGAAGTAAAAAATATCTCCCTGACCCAGTTTTGTGCGAAGGTAGATACAGAGTTAAAAAAACTGGGCTGGAAAGATATAAGTTGTCACTCTGATGACTGGCAGTCCAACTGGTACTCAGAAAAGGGACAACCTCTGATCTACAAAGTTTTTGGAGACGAAAGCCCCACACACACGACTTTTTTGGTGTGTTCAGTTCACTCTGACGAAGAAACGACTTATCATTGCTTCCGCTTCATGGAATTGTTGCGATCAAACCCAGAATTGATTCAGCAAAGGCTTGTTTTAATACCCCTGCTCAACCCAGATGGATTTTTTAGTCATCCCAGAACGCGAACGAATGCAAATGGGGTAGATTTAAATCGTAATTTGCCAACAAAAGATTGGGCTACTTTGGCGCATAGACAATGGAAGTGGTCCTATCAACAAAATCCACGCTACAATCCCGGTAAGGCAGCTGGTTCGGAAAAGGAAAATCAATTCCTTGTAAGCCTAATACTGAAATACAAACCAGATAAAATCGTTTCTCTGCATTCTCCATTGGATTTCATAGATTTGGATTACATGGACAAGAGGGAGGGAGATAAAGAATTGTTGGCTGTGAGAAAGCGTGCGTGGTTTCAGGCAAAGAGTTTTGCTGAACAGAGTGGGACACGTTTTCGTGATTATCGAACTTTTCCAGGGAGTTTGGGGAGATTTGGTGATGAGTGGAAGATTCCAATCTACACATTGGAATTGCCAGAGAAGCCAGGTAGTAAAGCTTCCAACGAATTCGAACGTTTCAAATCAGCGATGTTAGAACTGTTCAATACCAATCTAAGTACCCAGCCAACGGCACTGAACAACAAACAAGATAAGGACCAGTTATTGTAAGACTTAGCCGTAAGCTGCTTCTTCCACAAACAATTCAAGCTGTCCCTCAACCAAGTCTGTACGCCGATAGAGTTCGTGAGTTAGTTTACGAATCAATCTAACATCCTCCCCATCAAGTTTCCCATCTCCTGTGACATCCTGGAAAACATGGATGTTGTTAGCTAGTCCAGTGTGGTCATTATCAACTGCCAAAGCAACCGCCCTACCATTCGGGTCCACGAAAGAGATCATATCAATCTTCCCATCCCGGTTAGCATCGATCAAATTAGCGTAGACATAGACACCCTGTTTCCCTTTTTCTTCTGCTTCGCTCATTAAAGTTCTTTTCTGAGATCAAGTTTGATGAATTCTGGTAAAAACTTTACTTTCCTTGCCCATACCTTAAGTTAGCGCCATTGCCATACTAAGGCAGGTAGATTTAATGAGAATGTTACAGGATAGTCACTATGAAAGCATCTGATTTATTCGTCAATGCTCTTGAAGCAGAAGGTGTGGAATATATTTTTGGGATCCCTGGAGAAGAAAACCTAGATCTTCTAGACTCCTTGAGGAACTCAGAAATTCAGTTGATCCTTACGCGGCACGAACAAGCCGCGGGATTCATGGCAGCCACCTACGGCCGTCTGACTGGAAGAGCTGGTGTATGTTTGTCAACCCTTGGTCCCGGTGCAACTAATTTTGTGACTGCAGCTGCGTATGGCCAGTTGGGTGCGCTGCCTATGCTAATGATCACCGGCCAAAAACCAATCAAGTCCAGTAAACAGGGAAAGTTTCAGATCGTCGACGTAGTCGAGATGATGAAGCCTCTGACAAAGTACACTCAGCAGATTGTCGGAGGAGATAATATCCCTTCACGTGTTCACGAGGCCTTCCGCCTTGCGGAAGAAGAACGCCCTGGCGCAACTCACCTTGAACTCCCCGAAGACATAGCCCGTGATGAAACAGATGCAGATCTTCTGCCCACACGACATGTTCGCAGGCCGATTGCCGAGCAGAAATCAATTCACCAGGCAGTGGAAGCACTTCACAAGGCCAAACACCCACTACTGTTGATTGGCGCTGGAGCAAATCGTAAGCAAACCGCTAAAATGCTTCGTGATTTTGTCGATGAATTTCAAATCCCCTTCTTCAGCACACAGATGGGCAAGGGTGTCCTGGATGAACGAGATCCACTTTTTTTGGGAAACGCTGCCCTATCAGATGGTGATTTCCTACATCGCGCCATTGCACATTCCGACCTGATTCTCAATGTTGGACATGATGTGGTGGAGAAGCCACCTTTCTTCATGCATGTTAACGACGGTCGAACGGTTATTCATGTCAATTTCCGTACAGCTGAAGTGGATCCTGTTTACTTCCCTCAAGTAGAGGTGGTCGGAGATATCGCAAACAGTGTCTGGCAAATCACGCAAGCTCTGACAGCACAAGAGCAATGGGATTTCAAATATTTCTTGCAGATTCGGGAACGAGTGGAAGACCACTTGTTGGAAGGAGCAGATGATCCACGGTTTCCGATCTACCCGCAGCGCTTGGTTGCTGATATCCGCAAGGTGATGCCTGATGATGGAATCATTGCCTTGGATAACGGAGTCTACAAGATTTGGTTTGCCCGAAACTACCGAGCACATTTGTCCAATACAGTATTGCTTGATAACGCCTTGGCAACGATGGGAGCGGGTTTGCCATCAGCGCTGGCAGCACAGATTGTCTTTCCTGAAAGAAGAGTTATGGCAATTTGTGGTGATGGAGGATTTCTCATGAACTCTGCTGAGATGGAGACCGCAGTTCGCTTGAAACTCAACTTGATTATTCTAATTCTGAGGGATAATGCGTATGGGATGATCAAGTGGAAACAGTCCAATATGGGCTTCCCGAATTGGGGCCTGGATTTCGGCAATCCTGATTTCGTCAAGTACGCTGAGAGTTATGGGGCCCATGGGCATCGGGTGGCAAGTGCTGAGGGACTGGCTCCGCTATTGGAGCGATGCTACCAGGCAGGGGGAGTTCATCTGGTGGAGGCACCGATGGACTACAGCGAAAACGACCGAATCCTTAACCACGAAATCAAGGAACTCAGCGCTAAGCTCTAATCCATTTCAGGCTGAATCCTGATCCTTTGAATCGATAGTACAGGTCGTGTCAATTCCTCCGCGAGTGGCGTAGATCGTTCTGATTTGAAGCCACTCTGGATCTAATAACTTAAAAAGATCCCTAAAAATTCTGGCGGTAACTGCTTCCTGAAAGATCCCTACATTACGAAAGCTGATAAAGTAATATTTCAGCGATTTCAGTTCGACCAGTTTTTGCCTGGGTATGTACTCTACCAAAACAATTCCCGTATCCGGTAGGCCAGAAAACGGGCAGACAGCTGCAAATTCCTTGAGTTCGTAGCAGACACGCTGTCGAGGTCCCTCGTAGCGAAAAGTCTCCAACCAATCCCAACGAATCTTTGACTCATCCTCCATTGGTAAGACTAGCCCTTCGGCATAATCAGTGTTAAACACATCAGCCATTCCAGCCCTTGGGAAAGGGATTCACTGTTATCTGGGCCTTCTCACGTAGTTCGGCAATATAGTTTTCAACAGCCTGTTGTCGAACTTCCTGAAAGGCTTCTTCTTCGAACTTCTTGCGCTGTGATTCGTTCAGGGCACTGCATTTTAACGCATCGGGAAGAGCCTCCGATTGAACCACTAACAGGTGTGTTCCAAATTCAGTCTCCAGCGGATCACTCAACTGTCCAACTTCCAGCTTAAACGCCACATTCTCAATTTCTGGCAACAGTTCTCCTTTACGGAACAGGCCTAGTCTTCCACCGTTTCTTTCAGCTGCAGGATCATCAGAAAGAGCCCTGGCCATCTCCTCAAAAGCCATCCCCTGCGCAAATTGATCCTGGATGATGTTAATTCTTTCAGGAATTTCCTCACCACGGAGCAGAATTTGTGCGAGCTCAATCTGACGCAACTCTACCGTTTGCACCTTGCAAAGCTTGGCAATCTCTTCTTCGCCAACCCGCACTTTGGAGTCAACTTCACGAGCAAGTAGTCGTTGTCGTCGGAAATCATCCGCAATCTGATCCTGTAAAATCTTGTCTTTGACGTTCCGCAATTGTGGGTTTTGTTCGCGTAATAGGCCGACCCGTTCCTGAACTTCATCGGCAGAGGCATCAATCTTTAGGGTTTTTGCGCGTGAACGCAATAGCAGCTCTGCAATCAGTCGTTGCTCCACACGCTTGACAATCTCCGCTTCATCCAATGTTCGACCCTCCTGCAAACTTTGCTGGCGCAGGGCGTTCCTGGCTTCTTCCGCCTCACTGAAGGTAAAAATCTGTTGATTGACGATCAGGTAGATCCCATCAACGATCACAGGGTTTGCGTTAAGCGAAGAAATGCCAATAATGCAGGAGATCAAAAGCCAAAAAAGTTTTTTCATGGTTAGTTGCGATAGTTCAGGTTCATCGAACCATAGAGTTTGGGTCGGTAGTCTTCCGCCAATTGCTTTAATCGACGCCAGGGTAGCCGAGAGAGTTCTTTTAGCTTTTTGATGTTCTTCCGCTGAAAAAGCCGATCAGCTAAGTAGAATTCAGTGACCATCGGATACTTGATCTTTTTGCTACGATAGCCCACCTCTTTAAAATTTTTGAAGCGGATGGTTAGTAACTGAGAGGATCCGTCTGGAACATTGATAGGAAAATTGAGGGACTCAATTCTGTTGGCAGCTGTATTCATCAACAGGTGTGGCCCATGCTCTGGGTGTCCAAAGCGGTGGTAGACGTTTCCATCCGGCGCCAGGTACATCGTGTGGGTGTTAGCAGGTATCTCCAATTCCTTGAGCGCAGTTTGAAAATGCTCCAGATCATGGCTGAAGAAGAAAATGTAGTAGGGTCTCAGGTCCATCCACTTAAATCGCCGATTTTTCGCAATGTTTTTATTGACTCGAGTTCCTTCAACTTCATAGAAATAGTGGAGCATTACTCCCTCTAAATTCATGGTCTCCACGGTCAGATACTCGTCGTTCTTCCAGTGTACCAACTGTTTGTAAGCTAGATGGGGGATCTCTAATAGTTCCCCATTTTCCAATTGCCGAAAGGGATCAAAGACCTGGACCTCCACCTCATAACTGGCGCGCTCCCACTTGATCTTGTCCTGAAACTGGTCCACGACATCGATCCAATCTGGTTGGTAGGCCATCAATCCGGTCACAGAGAGGAAATGGAAGCAGATAAACAGCGGGAATAAGCGATGGATTTTCACGTTCTGCCAAAGCAGGAAGAGAAGAATTTTCAGTAGTTTGGAATCTAACAATCTATGCTAAAGTTACTTTGATTTGCAAGCACAAACCGGCCCAATTTTTTTAAGGAAACCGTATGCGTATCCGTCCTGCTGTCTCTGCTCTAGGAACCTACAAACCTCCCTTGGAGGGTCGCAATCCAGGGGAATACCTGTTGATGGACTTCAATGAATCTCCGGAACCCCCCCC
>AGAU01000129.1 GCA_000224765.2 SAR324 cluster bacterium JCVI-SC AAA005
AGGAGATAATGAAGAGAAAGGATCTTGAAAGATCATGTTTATTTCTTTGCGTAATCTTCTCAATTCCTTTTTATTTAAAGTTGGTATATCAGTAATATTCCCTGCATCTCCACGAAAAAGAATTTTACCATTTGTAATTTCAGTAGCTTTTAAAATACATTTTCCAAGGGTTGTTTTACCTGAGCCAGATTCACCTACTATTCCAAGGACTTCACCACCTTTTTATCGAGACGGTGATATTATCTGCAGCTCGAACAAAGCCGACAACTTTCTTGAACAAACCCTTCTCTACGGGAAAATATTTACTAAGTTTATGAACTTCTAGAATGTTTTCGGGTTGCATATATGTCTTATTAAATTAATCAATAAAGAAAGCATCTTACTTCATGATTTTTGTTAATTTCAGACAAAACTGGGGATTTCTTATTGCAGAGGTTATCAATTGCTTTTTCACACCGCCCATAAAAATCACATCCACTCCGGTTTTCTAATGGAGCAGGAACAACCCCTTTGATTGAAAACAATTTTTGTTTCTTGGTCTTACCAATACGTGGAATAGAGTCAATCAGGGCTTTGGTATAAGGGTGCAAGGGATTGTCAAATAAATCTTTTACTGAAGACCGCTCTACAATTTTACCCAAGTACATCACAATTACTTTACCAACCTTGTTCGCTATGACACCAAGATCATGGCTAATATAAATGATGGCCATTCCAGTTTCATTTTGGAGTTCTTTCATTAGGCTCAGTATTTGGGCTTGAATCGTTACGTCCAGAGCAGTCGTTGGTTCATCAGCAATTAACAATTCAGGTTCACACGAAAGAGCCATGGCAATCATTGCCCGTTGACGCATACCACCAGAAAAGTGATGTGGATAATCTTTAAGGCGTTGTCCTGGATTGGGAATTCCAACTCTTTCCAATGCGGTAGCAGCAATTCTATCAGCCTCAGTTTCATTAGTGGTTTTGTGAAGAAAGATAGCTTCCTTCAATTGATTGCCGATTGTATGTAATACAGAAAAAGCTGACATCGGTTCCTGAAAAATCATACTAACTCTACCACCTTCTTACTTTTCTCAAATCACCAGAATTCCGAGAAAACCCCGCTAGATCCATTTTATCGCCAAGCTCAGAATAAAGATTAATTTGTCCCCTAATCTGAGCATATTTAGGTTCTATTCTTAGGATTGATTGAGCAAACATACTCTTGCCACAGCCAGATTCACCTACTATTCCCAAAGTTTCTCCCCGGTTGATCGAAACATCCATATGGTCAACCGCTACTAATCTACCCTCATCAACATTAAGAGTAGTACTCAAACTAATCGTTTCCAGTAATTTACTTTCAGCTTTTATCATAGTAATTAGTGGTGCTTGTAAGGATCGGCGGCATCCCTAATACCATCTCCCAAAAAATTAAATGCTAAAACGATAAGAATCACAAACGTGCCAGGAAAAAGAAGCCATGGATTCATTGTTACTGTTTGAACATTTTGAGCATCCTGCAGTAATGTACCGAGGCTTACAGCAGGCGGACGAATACCTAATCCTAGAAAGCTAAGTGATGTCTCACCAAGGATCATACTCGGAATTGCAAGTGTGAGGTGAACAATTAAATAGCTGGAAAACCCAGGAAGAAGGTGCTTCAGGATAATATCGGACTCACGTGCACCACAAACTTTTGCAGCTAGAACATAATCTTCTTCTCTCAAACTGATTAACTTACCTCTAACAACTCTAGCTAAGCTAGTCCATCCAATGATAGCTAAAACAATAGAAATACTAAAATAGACCTGAATTGGTGACCAATCTGGGGGCACTAATGTTGCCAAAGCCATCCAAAGCGGTAAGGTTGGTAATGATTGAATAAATTCAATAAATCTTTGAATTAAATTATCAATACCGCCACCATAATACCCTGAAATCCCACCAAAGAATAAACCTAATACCAAGCCAAAGAATAAACCAACTAAACCAACATATAAAGATGTCCTTGTACCATAAAGAGTTCTGCTAAAAGTATCCCTGCCCAATCCATCAGTTCCCATAAAGAATAACTGCCCTCCATCTTCAATACCAATAAATTTTCTATTTAGCTTAAAGAAGAGAATTCCATATGAATCAACCTTTGGAA
>AGAU01000128.1 GCA_000224765.2 SAR324 cluster bacterium JCVI-SC AAA005
AAGAAATATCTTCCCCATAAACAACATCATCAATTTCGTTGGCAAAAAAATTCCCAACATATTGCCAATTGTACAAATCCGTCGATTTAAATAGATTTTGTTGACTACCACTAGATATAGAATAGTATAAATTATCAATAATAAAACAATCAGGGTCCCATCGATCATTTCGAATATGAGCAGGAGTTTCCAGTTGCACTGGTACCGGTTTTTCCCATGAATCTAAGGTAGGATTTCTTGAAACGACAAGGAAATTATTGCCAGAAGATTCACCATGATAAATAATCGCAGGTGCACCAGATTTCGTGAAGAAACCGGTACCACTATACATCCCATGTCCAGTAAATGAAGGCTGTAAAGTAGTTTTTTCCCAGCTCCAGTCTAAAAGATTTTCACTAGTAATATGAATAAACGAGTATGATTTTTTAAGACCGTATGGAAATTGAAAATCATGTTGCAAGATGTAATGAAGATGATACTTGTTACCGGAAAAAAATGCGCCATTAGGATCTGCAGGTTCACTAGTCCCACCAGGATGCATAATATGATAATTAAGAACAAGATCGTCGGATATAGGAGCCATTATATATAATTTTTCAAGTTCGAATTGAGTCGAATTGACCGGGAAAATGACAAGCTGAGTAATGGTCTTTTGTCAGACTTTGAAGAACAGGCACTTCAGTTTTGCACTTTGACTGTGCATACCTGCATCTAGGATGAAAGAAACATCCTTTAGGAGGAGAAACGGGATTAGGTACTTCACCAGAGAGAATAATTTTCTTGGATTTGTGTAAAGGGTCAGGAATTGGTACAGCTGAAAGAAGTGCCTCTGTGTAGGGATGATGTGGCTTTTGAAACAGAGAATCTGTTTTTGCTATTTCAATAATTTTACCAACATACATTACTGCAACACGGTCAGCAATATGTTTAATAACACTTAAGTCGTGGGATATAAAAATGTACGTCAACCCAAACTTACTTTTGAGTAACTCCAGAAGGTTTAAGATCTGGGCCTGAACGGACACATCAAGAGCTGAAACCGGCTCATCACAGATTATAAGTTCAGGTTTAGTAATTAAAGATCTTGCAATACCAATTCGTTGCCGTTGACCACCACTAAAAGCATGTGCGTACCTATGGGCGTGTTTTTTTT
>AGAU01000127.1 GCA_000224765.2 SAR324 cluster bacterium JCVI-SC AAA005
GTGATGGGTTGGGTATGAATATGAAAAACACACTTGTGGGTATCCAATTGTTGGTGCACAGGAATGTGAAAATACGAGGCAGCTTCAAGGGGCCTTATCTCCCCAACAAATGATTCTTTTTCTTTATCATAAACCGATATATTGTCCTCATTCACAAGATCCCAATGAACATGACCAGGTGTGATTAAAACCAGATTTAAGGATAACGGATCGTCATAACTGATATGATTCCACACTCCCTCGACCAGTGAATGAAGTGAGCCTAAATGATGAGCAGAAACAAAATTTTGTATCACAGACCTCGAGTGTCTTAGGATCATGACTCTAACCAATTCTGTTTTATATCAAGCGTTGGAATCGACCCAATAAGATCTTGAGTGTATTTGTTCTTAGGAGTTTTAATAATTGATTTACAATTACTGAACTCAACAGCAAAACCATTTTTCATTACAACCAGTTTATCGCATGCATTATAAGCAGTTGTAAGATCGTGTGTTATATGAAGAATTGATATCTGATGATTTAAATTTAAACTTTTTAGCTGGGCTAAAATATCAGTCCTCAATGAGGCATCTATCATTGAAACTGGTTCATCTGCAATAATTATTTCAGGCTTACACAAAGGGCAACGTGCTAGCATTAGTCGCTGACGTTGACCACCACTTAATTGATGAGGGAATCTACCAAGAGTTTCTCGAGGTTCTAAACCGACTGAATCCAGTGCTGAGCAAATTTCATCAGAATACTTACTTTTTGGTAGTTTAGGATTGAATTTAATGAGTGGGTAAGTTAATATCCGATCAACTAATTAACTTTCTTCAAAAAATAAAATTTGCAATATACTAACAATTTTCTGGGTTACCACTTTCAAATGATTTATACATAGCACTTAGTACCTGAACAGTTTTAAGTCCCACAATCTCATTTCCAGAATTACGAGCACTTGCACCCCGACAAATTTCTACAAATCTGTTAATTGCTTCTTTTGTTGAATAGGCTCCATATCCTCCCCCCTTATCAATTTGATGGGTTAAGTCTGTGCCATTCAAACAGTTTAAAACCATTCTTTCTCTACCAAACTCAACATCCAATAGAAACATGCCTTCGGTACCATAGATCCTTAAATCTAATTGAGGTGGTTTTCCCTTAGGGAGTCCTGCTGCTCCAGAGACAACAGCTTTTGCCCCACCGTCAAAATCTATAAGCATGGCATCATAGTAATCAACACCCGTTGTGGAGTTGCTGCACATTGCTCTCACTGATTTTGGCTCGAGATCACTCACAAAAAAAAGTGCGGCGAGTGCGTGTGAAAGTTGTCCCCAGCCATAACCACCAGCTCTCTGTGGATCAGCCCATGTAGATGGAGGTGGGCGATAAAGGTGATTTTCAGTCTCGAGCATTGGTTCACCACCAAATAAGTCCATCAGTGCAGATGACATGTGGAGCACTACATGCTTGATCTCACCAGCTTTCCGGGCTTTAAACCAATCAGCAGCTTGTTCCATATAATGGGTATAATTTAACCCATATGGTGTCATTACAGATTTAGATGTTGTTTCTGCTAATTTTACAATCTGTTTAGCGTCGTTTAGATTTGTTGTCATCGGTTTTTCAACCATTACATGACAACCATTTTCTAAAGCTACTCTTGAATGCTCAGCATGTTCTACATGGGGAGAAGCTACTACTACTCCGTCTAAATTATGTTTATAAATTTCAGAATGATTTTCGGATCCATGTTCTATCTTAAATTTGGATTGAATATCTTTAAGTTCTTCTTTTCCTAGTCGAGATATGGCAACTAGTTCTACACTTTTATTTTCAAGCAGGTGCGGTATGTGAAATTGACAAGCCCACCACCCAGCTCCAACTAAACCAATCCGGGCTACTTCTTTCATATTTATTCATTATGAGATAAGGTTTGTTTTCCTATTTCTGTCAAGGGTAAATGCGGTTATAAAATTTATCATAATGAGCACAATTAATATTGAATTCGCTTTAGATTAAGTTCTTCCCTATTCAGACGCAAACCCCATCCAGGTTCATCAGTAAGTCTTACACGACCATTTTTCGGTAAAATCTCATTTTCAAACATGTTCCCAAAAACAGCAGGAAAACTAAGACAGTCTGAGCTGGTATTCAAGTATTCACAGAAAGGACAGTGCGGTTGGGTGATCACGAAGTGATAGCTGTAAGCACCACTTCCATGCGGAACTACTGGGATGTCGTAGGCAGCTGCCAATGCAGAAATGCGTAATAATTCGGTAAGGCCACCACACCACATCACATCTGGTTGTAGAATATCAACTGCGCGTGATTCGATCAGCTTACGGAAACCATATCGGGTATATTCATGCTCTCCAGTTGTCCAACGAACCCATGGCACACGTTCCTTCAAAATGCGATGTCCATCAAAGTCATGTGGCTGAAGAACTTCCTCAAACCAATAAAGTTTTACGTCTTTCATCGCCTCAGCAAGCTCAACCGCGTAAGGAACATCGAGGGACATCCAACAATCGGCCATTAGCAGAAAGTCCTCACCAACTTTTTGTCGCATGTCAAAAAATTTGTCTCGGTTCTTTCGTATACCATCTAAACGGTCTACGGGCCCATATGAAAGAGGCATTTTCCCGCCAATAAAGCCATTTTCTTTTGCAATGTCTGGACGAATGCCTGTGCAGTAAAGAGGAACTTCGTCTCGCACAGCACCCCCAATCATTTGATAAACAGGCTCACCGCGAAGCAAACCCAGTAAATCCCACAACGCCACATCAACTACACTCAACGCCCAAAGAGGAAGCCCCTTGCCACCATAAAATAAACTAGAGCGATACATTTGATCCCACATCTGATTCAGACTTCTGGGATCTTGGCCAATAAGAAACCTCTTAAAATGTTTTTCAATAATGTAGCATGCTGGAGCTCCACCTTGCCCTGCACTAATTCCAATGGTTCCATCATCAGATTCAATCTCCACAACAATACTATTCATCACATTGATACCAAAGCTGGTACGAGATGCCTTATAGTTTGAGTAGCCAGACATTGGTGTGGATATCAAAGAATCAACAAGCCAGTGGCCGGTTTCGCGATCATGATAATCACCTCCCGAACCTTTCTGGTCCAAAACGTAGGCGCGTACATCTTTAATTTTTGGGAATTTCATCATCAAATCCTTTAATTGGTTATCTAAGATTAAGTATACTTACTAAAAGAATCAGAATTAGTATCAGATACAACCTGAAGTTGGGGTAGATGATTCACTCAAGCAAAAATAATTATCAAGAGCTTGGTATTAACCAGGGAATCAAGTAGAAGCAACATTTCACGACCACATATCTGCTCAAATGGGGAACCAGCACCTATTGTATCCTCAGCAATACAATCTCTGATATCAACGTTACAAATCTGAAAAAACAGCCAACTTAAAAACAAAAAAATAAATAGAGGTAATATGATTTAAAATAGAGAATGAAATCATAACAAAGATTGTAAGGAAAGATTTCTCACAAATTTTACCTCGTTAAATATGAAAAGGGTGGTTAACTATAAAGTGATGTCAGAAATTTTTGGTATTGAAGCAATCAAATTCTGAGTATATTCATGTTGAGGATCTCTAAGAACATTGTCTACTGAACCAGTCTCAACAATTTCACCTTTTTTCATAATAATTATATTATCAGCTGAATAGTAAGCGGTGGTTAAATCATGAGTAATATAAATGATTGAAATCTTATTTTCTTGTTTAAGTTTAATAAACATGTTGACGATTGAAATTCTTAGTGACGCATCTAGCATTGATACAGGTTCATCTGCAATAATAAGTGAGGGTTTGGAAATTAAGGCTCTAGCAACTGCAATACGTTGAGCTTGACCTCCAGAAAGTTCATTCGGATATCTTGATTTAACTTCATTAAAAGTAAGGCCTACTTTGGATAAAACATCATTAATATATATATCATAAGAATCTGCGTCAGCAATGTTGAAGTTGCGATATGTTTCTAACAGATATGATTCTATTTTCTTTAATGGACTAAATGAAGAAAAGGGATCTTGAAAGACAGGTTGAATCTCCCTGAGAAGCCAGTTTCTCTTTTCTTTCTTTGGAATTTGATTTATATCTCTTCCCTTAAAGTGAATAGAACCAGAAGAAATTTTTTCCAAACCAAGAATTAATTTTGCTACGGTACTTTTGCCACTTCCACTTTCTCCAGCAATCGCAAGAATTGAAGGTTGGTCATTATTTATTTGAAATGATACGTTATGAACAGCCCTTAGTATTTCATTTTTAAATCCATTCCTAATTGAAAAATATTTATAAAGATTTTTTACATCTAATAGATTATTCATTAACAATTACCCATTATCAACAAAAACTAAAAAAAGTATAACAAAGTTTATTTTTAAATTTACTAATTTAAATTGTGGCAAGCAACTTTATGGTTTTCTTTTTTAAGAACTAATTGTGGTTCAATTTTTTTGCACTGAGCGGTCGCAATCGGACAACGAAGATGAAAGCGGCAACCCTCAGGCGGGTTATCCAATGCTGGAGGCCTTCCAGGAATCGTTACAATAGATTTCTTTGAATCAAAGGAAGGTAATGAATTAATGAGGTATTTTGTATACGGATGCAAAGGATTGTTAATTATTGTTTTCTTGTCACTTTCTTCGACTAATTTACCAGCATAGAGAACCCCAATAACATTTGAAAAATTCGCATGAACACCTAAGTCATGTGTTATTAGAACAATTGTACATTTTTTTTTACTTTGAATCTGTTTTAGTAGGTTTATAACGTTTTTTTGGACAACAACATCTAAGGCTGTAGTGGGTTCATCTGCAAACACAATTTCCGGGGATAATATCGTTGAAAGTGCAATCGTTACACGTTGCCTCATTCCACCAGATAGTTGGTGAGGGTATGATTGTAATACATTTTCGGATAAACCTAAATCTCTTATGTAACTCTTACTAATGTCATACGAATCACTTTTAGAAATTTTACTGTTAGTAAGTAAAAAGTCATGAAAAGTAGATTTAATTTTTCGAACCGGATTTAAGACATTCATCGATCCTTGTGGAATGTAGGATAGTTCACTCCATTTTAATGAA
>AGAU01000126.1 GCA_000224765.2 SAR324 cluster bacterium JCVI-SC AAA005
AATCTCTGGTAATGAGTAAGATTTGGAAAATCATTAGATGGCATTTTTAAGCCTCCCTAAGTGAGATTTGTAGAATCAGGCACAACCCAAGTATGCTTGAACAAGCATTCGTAAAATCTGTCTCAAAGAATCTAGAACTTTGTTCTATCATCTGAATCTTCAAAGTTAATGAGAAGCCAATTTACCCATTCAAACACTCCAGAATC
>AGAU01000125.1 GCA_000224765.2 SAR324 cluster bacterium JCVI-SC AAA005
CACTCATACAGATGACTTTTTTGGGGGGGGGGGTTAATATCAGTCTAAACAGCGGATATCAGGCACTTCTCTGTAGCGCTCTGCGTAATCCAAACCGTAACCAACAACAAATCGATTAGGAATCTCAAACCCAACGTACCTAGGCTCAATCTTAATATCCCTAGGGATTTGCTTAGATAGAAGCGTACAAACTTCTAAGGAAGCCAAATTTTGCAACCATAGGTGCTCAAGAATTTTCTGTAGAGTCAATCCACTGTCGAGTATATCTTCAATGACTAAAACATTTGCATGTTGTAGATCTGGCAATTCAGACAGTTGCAATTGTCCAGAACTGACCTTCGAATCCTTGTAGCTTGAGGCGCGAACAAATTCTATGCGGCAAGGAATTGAAAGTTGTCTTGCCAGATCTGCACAGAAAAGAAACGAGCCTTTCAGAACGACAAGCAGTACCAAGGGCTGATTCTTGTAGTCCTCGCTGATTTTCCGCCCCAATTCTTCCACGCGCTTTCGGATCAAGTCCGCATCAATCAGAACTGGCAGAGTGTCAAAAGGAGGAAATTCTGTTTCACTCATTGGTTCTGCACCTCGACACGTTGCTGCAAGCGAATATAGTCTTCTATGATTGCCATGCTTTCTAAAAGATAGGCATCCGTACGAATCTTTGTTTCTTCATTTGAAGCAGTCTCTTCCTCTGAATCTTTTTGTGTGGTACTCTCCATTATCTTGCGAGCACTAGCCATCTCTTCGTCCCTCTCCTCTTTTCGTTTTGCTGCGTCTTCCTGCATTTTCAAAATACTAGTGTACTCTAGCGGTTTCACATTGGTCAAAAATTCCTGAACATTCTCTTCAATTTCTCTAAACTCCGTATCCTTGGACAGTCGCTCATGTGAATACTGCTGCAACTCACTAATGTAACGTCGAATGCTACCGACTGGTGTGTAAGAGATCGGTGAGATCGCTTTCCAGGGCAGAGCATTGTCTAAAGTGGATTCCCCAAGATCACGAGCATTATTAATGGAAGGCAAGATCATGTCTGTTTCCACACCACGATTTTGGGTTGACCAACCAGAGACCCTGTAAAATTGTGCAATGGTTACTTTCAGAGCTCCATAACCCTGAGGAAGTTGCACAATGTTTTGTACAGTACCCTTGCCAAATGTTGTACGGTCACCCACTAGAATAGCTCGTTGGTAGTCATGCATTGCGCCTGCTAGTATTTCGGAAGCAGACGCACTGAAGCGATTTAACATGACCAATAAGGGCCCTTCATAAATAGCCTCTTCGCGACTACGATGAACTGTAATACGCGCACCACTGGCTTGACGAACAATTACTATGGGCTTACGTCCAACAAATAATCCGGCCATCGTGATGGCTTCGTCAAGCCCACCACCACCATTATTTCTGAGATCTAAAATCACCCCGTCAACACCGTCACGCCTAAATTGCTCCAGATGAGCTCGAACATCTCGGGATGAACTCTTGTAGTTATTCGGATTCTGTCGACGGTCATTAAAATCGACATAGAACGAAGGTAGTTCAATAACACCTATTCTGTAGGCCGACGGACTTTCTTCCGTAGATGCAGTCGGTTCAAAAATTTCTGCTTTAGCCTCACCATCCTTCAAAACAATTTTATCGCGAACAATCGCAAAGTTGAGGCTGTCAAACCCGTTTTCATTTTTGCGCATAACCTGAAGACGAACTGTAGTTCCACGCTGTCCACGAATCAGTTCAACGACGTCGTTCAAGCGCATATCAATGACACTTTCAAACGGCTCTGCACCTTGTGCAACAGCAATGATTCGATCATCAACAGCCAATTTCCCATGCCGAGCAGCTGCGCCACCAGGAATGATAGAATTCACAACAGTGTAGCCATCTTCCCAGCGCAACACTGCCCCGATACCGTCCAAAGAGAGTTTGATTGAGATATCAAAATTCCTTAGATCTTCAGCAGCCATATAAGTGGAATGAGGGTCATAGGCTCGAGTCAGAGCATTCAGATAAAGCGCTATCACATCATCGTCAGTGTACTGAGAGTAATCCTTCCAGACTGAGCGAATGCGCTTTAGTAAGCGCTCTTTCGCCTCTTGATCTGTATTACCTGCTAACTTGAGAGTCAATAGGTCAAACTTTGTTTTCAGCCTCCAAATCTCTTTGGCTTCGTCTTCGCTTTTAGGATAAGGTTCATCCTCCCGATCAATCCGCCATTGGCCATCTTTGTTGAAGTCAAACTCGTCTTTCATAAGAGATTCAAGCATCAATTGGCGTTGGCTGAGCCTGGTTAGGAAACGTGTAAATACATCCATTGCCCAATTGACATCACCACGACGGAGCATATCATCAAGGCTCGTCTCAGTGGCACGAAACTCCTTCACATCAGACTCCAAGAAGTAATAATGTCCGGAATCCAAGGAATCTATGTAGATCTGGAAAATCTTTTTGGACAGTTCATCATCTAAAGGCTCCTGTGCATAGTGTAACGACGTAAATCGCTCTACGATCCCGCGAACAACAGCCTGATTGAGCTTGTCTTCCTCAGCCACTCCAGTATTTCCTCCCAAAAATACAAAAAGCAGCAAGATAGCTATAAGTTTTTTCATGTTGATTTGAAATTTAAGCTTTGGTTACTTGAAAAGGATCAATTTTATTCCATGATTGCCCCAAAAGTTCAAACAAATTGCCAGAGTCGGCATAACCATTCAAGCATCTCAACATATTATGAGATCTAGCCTCTTTTGAAGAAACTATCATGAAATTGCCCATATCGAGATTTAGAGTCGGGATCGATCTTGGTACTAGCAACAGTGCTCTTTGCTATTTAGACCAGGAAGATCTAACGCATCAGCTACATTATTTTGAGATTCCACAGTGGGTCGGCAGTGGTGAGTGGTATGATCAGAAGACCTTACCTTCTCATGCGTTTCTGTTGACCAAAGAAGAAAGACTTTCTGGCCGATTTCAGTTGCCTTGGTCTGATGATCCCAAACCTAATTTAGCTATTGGAGAATGGGCTCGGCAACAGCAGGCCCTCCGCCCTGGGCGTAATATCTATTCTGCAAAATCTTGGTTATGTTACCACAATTTAAATCCAGAAGCAGAGATTCTTCCTCAGAGTGACCACCAAGATCTCAGACAATATTCCGCCCTAGCTGCGAGTTCACTATTTCTTCAGCATATTAGAGATTCGTGGAATCACAAAATTGCCAAAGACAGGCCTGAACTGCGGCTAGAAGAACAAGACATTGTACTTACGGTTCCCGCATCTTTTGACGAAGTAGCCCGAGAGTTCACCCTGCGTTCCGTGAGAATGGCAGGACTCAAAAACATTACCCTGCTAGAAGAACCACAGGCGGCTTTTTACTCATGGATTGCTGAAAATATGGAGAACAGTGTTTACCCAGAAACATTATCAAATTATTTCACAAAATCCGAAAATATTGTCTTAGTTGTGGATATAGGTGGCGGAACAAGCGACTTCAGTCTCGTCAAAGTAAAAATACCAGATGATCCCAAAGGAAATCCTGAGATGAAACGTCTGGCAGTCAGTGACCACATCTTACTGGGCGGGGATAATTTGGATTTAGCCTTAGCAGCACATGTTGAGCTACAGCTGACGGGACAACAAAGAAAGCTAACTCCCCGTCTTTGGGAGGCACTAACAGCACAGTGCAGACGAGCAAAGGAAATACTCTGGGCAACTGAACAGGATCAGTTTCCGATAACCATTGCTGAGCAAGGGAGCCGACTGATTGGAAAAACAAAAAACTATATTCTTTCCCAAAAAGAATTTGAACAAATCATCATGGATGGTTTTTTTCCCGAACTAGACTGGGATGCTGATTTACCGGCCAAGAAAATTCAGGGAATGCGAACCCTCGGGCTCCCCTACGCAAGTGACTCCGCAATCGTTCGACATCTCCTACGATTTTTAAGAAATCACTGCTCCAAAATTGAACCAGATGGATTTCCTACTCATGTTCTTTTCAACGGCGGGACACTTGAGCCTTCTGTGCTTCAGGAAAAAATTCAGCATCTCCTAGAAAATTGGAGATCTCAAGTGATCGGAACTGACGCAATTATTAGAGTACTACCTCAAGAGCAAAAGCAGTTGGCTGTCGCCAAGGGGGCAACTTATTACCATCTTGTTCGTGAGGGGAAGGGACTGCAAATCAAAGGAGGAAGCGCACGAAGCTACTATATCTCACTGCTGGTTGATGGAATGGAATCTGATTCACAAAATCTAGCCTGGTTGTGCATCTTGCCACAACAAGCTTCTGTTGAGGAATATCAGGAAGTAAAGGAACACACCCTTGAAATTGCCATAAATCAACCTGTTCAATTTGCAATGATGGCGTCCAGTATTCGAACGCAGGACCACTTGGGTGATATAATTCAGCTTGAACAAGAAGAATTGGAACGTGATTTTACTGAACTTCCCCCTATTCAGACGTTTTTGGGAATAGACCGCAATCGACTTCCCAAAAAAGCAACCACCTTGGGAATTCAACTCCGAGCAAAGTTGAATGAGATAGGAATCCTTAGCCTAGTATGCGTTAACCACAAATTAAAAGAGGAATGGAGCCTTAAATTTCATATACGAGGATCTGTACCGAGGGTAAGCCACCCAGACCAGAACATTGCAATGAGTAATCAATGGGAACCTCCTGGCAATTGGGATGATGTTCAAAAGACTATACAAAGCTGGTTTGGTAAGAGAAGTCGTCAAGAGAATCTGCCCTTGAGCCTAAACAAAAAACTGGAAGAGTTACTAGGTCCCAGATCAGGTTGGCCACTCCCACTTTTGCGAATAATTGCTGATCAATTACTCAGTGGAATGAGCACTAGAGTTCGCTCTGTAAACCATGAAATGAATTGGCTAAAAATCTGTGGATTCTGCCTGCGTCCAGGATTTGGATTTCCACAAGATGAACTTCGTATCAAGCAGCTGACAGAGTGGATTGCTCGGGGACCACAATTTCGGAAAGAAAGAAACGTAGAAGTTGAATGGTGGATTTTTTGCCGTCGTGTAGCTGCTGGGCTAGCTCCACAAACTCAAGAAGCCATCTACAAATCACTTGAAGAGAGATTGGTAGAAGGAAATCGCAAGCTAAGGTCTTCAAAACTTTCAAAAGGGAAAAGACCGGCATCTATTTCCCCAAGCGCACTCAATGAGTTATGGCTATTACTTAGCAACTTGGAATCAGTACCCCAAGAGAAGAAGAGAATTTATGGTCAACAGTTACTAGATCGCTTGGAAAGAGGGCAAAGTACAGGCATTGAGGGACTCTGTCTAGCCCGTTTTGGATCACGTGAATTAGTGCATGCTGGTTCTTTGTATGTCATGCCTCCGAAAGGAGTTGAATCTTGGATTCAAAGTCTGCTGAAAATCCATCATCAAAGGCAAATTCAGGAGTTACCTTTGGTTATTACTAAGCTTGGGCAGTTTACAGGAGATCGACACAGAGATATTTCGCTAGATCTACGAAAAGAGCTGGTTGCTTTCGTAGAATCATATGATGAAGATGGTAGCTTGGTTCGATTACTTACCGAAGAAGCGAGGAACGATACTATGGGGATTCTAGAAAGCAACTTGCAGAACTGGTTGTTTGGTGATGAACTACCAATAGGTTTGAAATTAGCAAAATCGTCCTGAAAACCAGTCACGGTTCTTCTCAGTTAGATATGCAAACAGAGTTACGACTTCGTAAAGCAGTGGATGCCCTACTAGACTCTTATCACAGTCATCCAGAAATTCAGAGCATCGGCTGTTCTGGTCTCCCAGCTCGAGAGAGTATCATTCAGTTGGCCAATGATCTACAGGTCCTGTTGTTCCCAGGTTTGTTCAGACAGGAACAGCTTGACGCGATCAGCCAACCCTATTGGTTAGGTCAAAAAAGTGCCTCGGTTTTCTATAGATTACGTGACTATCTGGAGCAAGTGATATGCTGGCAAAGGAGACAGGAAGGGTTACCCCGTCCACCAGCAGGGGACTGCAGTGAAAGAGCTGAAGAAATTTCTCTCAATCTGCTCGAGACACTTCCAGAGATTAGAGAAGTGTTGGCCGAAGATGTCGAAGCTACCTTCGCAGGTGATCCAGCCGCCAATGATCGTAAAGAAATTGTTCTGGCCTACCCTGGAATTCACTCTCTTAGCATTTACCGAATTGCCCACTTCCTCCACAACTATGAAATCCCTCTCATGCCGCGAATTCTCAGTGAGCATGTTCACTCATTGACCGGAATCGATATCAATCCAGGTGCTCGGATTGGACGTGGTGTGATGATTGATCACGGCACTGGTATCGTTATCGGTGGCACCGCTGTGATTCATGACCAAGTGCGTATTTACCAAGGTGTGACTCTTGGTGCCTTCAGTCCAATACAGCATAAGAATGAACCACATATCAAGCGACATCCAACCATTGAGCGGGAAACAATTATCTATGCTGGTGCCACAATTCTAGGAGGCAATACCGTAGTGGGGGCCCGTTCGATCATTGGTGGTAATGTGTGGCTAACTCGTAGTGTACCACCAGATAGCAGAGTCCATATTCAAGAACCTGGTCAACAGCGCACAGAAGTTCGTGATGGTTTAGAAATGTGGTCTACCGGAACCTGAACGGTTGCGCCCTATCTTTGAAAAAGTATTTTTTAAATTTTTTAGAATTTTACCTTCGTATTTCTGGGATTATGACAAAGGAAATTACCCGGTAAACTTAGAATGAGTCAGTTTAATCCCCAGGAAGACTTCGTCAGCGTGACGAAACAAAAACTCAAGCCACCGGTCCATTACAAAGTCTTACTACACAACGATGACTACACTACAATGGATTTTGTGGTAAGTGTTTTAGAGGCGGTCTTCAACAAAACTGCTGACGAAGCGATTCAGATTATGTTACAGGTACACAAGACTGGTGTCGGTATCTGCGGCGTCTACTCCCATGAGGTCGCAGAAACCAAAGTTGAAGCTGTTCATGAGATGGCTCGTCAAAACGAGTTTCCTCTCAAAGCAAGTATGGAAGAAGTTTGATCTGACAGGAATCCCATATGTTCACGAGAGATTTAGAAATGTGCTTAATGGCCGCACAAAGTGAAGCCAAGGATCGACGCCATGAGTACCTTTGTGTTGAGCACATTCTTTATGCCCTATTGCACAATGACAGTGGGGTAAGAATTATTCGTAGTTGTGGTGGCAACGTTGATCGAATCAAAGAGGACTTGGAAGAGTTCTTTGATCAGCAAGAAACCATACGGGAAGAGGGATCCAATCCTCAACAAACTCGGGCGGTGCAACGTGTTCTCCACTTAGCCATAATGCACGTTAATAGTTCTGGGAAGGCATCTGCTGACGTTGGAGACATCCTTGTGGCAATTCATCGAGAATCCCAATCTTATGCGTCCTATTTCCTTCAGAAAGAGGGCATTACGAGACTCGATCTGCTAAATTACATTTCACATGGGATTGCTAAGGTTGCTGTTGAAGATGAAGAGGAGAACCATAACTTTGATAGCGCAGACGAAGAGGAAAACTCGCAAGGACGTGGAGACCAAGATGCGCTCAAACACTACACCACAAACCTCACAAAGCTCGCCGAAGAAGATCGCATTGACCCCTTAATTGGACGCGATGCTGAATTAGACAGAACAATCCAAATTCTCTGCCGGCGTCGGAAAAATAATCCGATTTACGTAGGTGACCCTGGGGTAGGTAAAACCGCCATTGCGGAGGGTCTTGCCTTACGCATATTCCGTCAAGAGGTTCCTGAATTACTGGAGGGCTCTGAGATTTACGCTCTTGATATCGGGGCGCTTTTAGCTGGCACAAAATTTCGTGGAGACTTTGAGCAACGCATCAAAGCAGTGCTTAAATCATTGCAGCAGAAGCCGAAATCTATCCTATTTATTGATGAGATTCACACGATCATCGGAGCAGGTGCAACTAGTGGTGGATCAATGGATGTCTCGAACTTGCTCAAGCCAGCACTAGCAAAGGGTGAAATCCGATGTATAGGGTCTACGACCTATGATGAATACAAAAAACTTTTCGAAAAAGACCGAGCCCTATCCAGACGCTTTCAGAAGATTGACATCGACGAGCCCTCAATTGAAGAGACCTTCTTGATTCTAAAGGGACTGAAAAATCGTTACGAGGAACATCACGAACTCCGCTATACCGTTTCTTCACTGAGAACAGCTGCTGAACTGTCTGCAAAATACATTAATGACCGCTACCTACCCGACAAGGCTATCGATGTTATTGACGAAACTGGTGCGGCTATTAGGCTGAGAGGAGCTGGCCGCAAAACTGTTAATTCCCAAGACATTGAAAAGGTGATCGCCAGTATCGCACGGATTCCGATAGAGCGGATGAATAGTTCTGACAAGGCAAAACTCAAAGATCTTGAAAAAGAGCTCCAGCTTCAGGTCTTTGGCCAGGACAACGCTATTCATGCATTAGTTCAAGCTATCAAACGCTCTCGAGCTGGATTGCGACAAAGTGATCAGCCAATTGGTTCATTCTTATTCACTGGTCCTACAGGAGTTGGAAAAACTGAATTGGCCAAACAATTGGCACAAATTACAGGAATTCATTTCCAACGCTTCGACATGAGCGAATACATGGAGAAGCATACTGTTTCACGATTGATCGGTGCACCTCCAGGATATGTCGGCTATGATCAAGGAGGGCTACTTACGGATGCTATTCGTAAGCATCCCCACACTGTGTTACTGCTTGACGAGATCGAAAAAGCACACCCTGACATCTTCAATATTTTACTTCAGGTAATGGATCACGCGACACTGACAGATAACAATGGCCGAGAAGCGGATTTCAGAAATGTAATCTTGATTATGACGTGTAATGTAGGTGCAAAGGAAATGGCCTCCTCTGTGATTGGATTTGGCAGTCAATCCCCAACTACGCCATCAAAGCAAGCTTTGGAGCGCACATTCAGTCCAGAATTTAGAAATCGATTAGATGCTATTATCTCCTTCGCACAGTTGCCAAAAGAGGTAGTTCAACTCATCGTTGACAAATTGATAATCCAGCTAGAGATTAAACTGCAGCTAAAAAAAGTAACAATTAATGTCACCAATAAAGCAAGAAACTGGCTAGCTGATAGGGGGTATGATCCCCATTTTGGGGCGCGTCCTATGAAGAGAGTTATTCAGCAGCAAATCGAAACAGTTCTCGCTGATGAAGTTCTATTTGGAAATCTAGAAAGCGGGGGGG
>AGAU01000124.1 GCA_000224765.2 SAR324 cluster bacterium JCVI-SC AAA005
TTGCGCGCCCATACCAAGAAAACTTAATCCTGAACCTACTAATATTGCATTTCCCAATTGTAATGAAGCCATTATCAAAATTGATGAACTCATATTTGGTATTATATGTTTTATCATGATTAAAAGGTTACTTACTCCTATACTTCTTACTGCTTCGATATATTGCATTTCTTTTACTTCCAGAACCTTCCCACGAGCAAGTCGTGCATATTCTGGAATTGATGAAATTCCAACTGCTAACGTCACGTTCATTAAACCCGGTCCCAGGACTGCTATGATTACCAAAGCTAATAAAATCCCAGGAAATGC
>AGAU01000123.1 GCA_000224765.2 SAR324 cluster bacterium JCVI-SC AAA005
AAAAAACCAACGAAGATTGGAAAAGGAAAATAAAAAACGACTCAAACAAGGTTTACCTCCGTTAGCTGTTACAAAGAATTCAGAAGAAGTAGAATTAACTGAGCCAGAGGAAGCACATGAAAAAGTGGAGGAAAAAATCGTTGAAGAATCAAAACCGATAGAGGCTTTACAATTAAAAGGGCCAGAGGCAATCTCGATAAAGGACGAAAAAAATATTGATGGAGTTTTTCTCTTGTCGCTCTTTCAGAAGCAAGGTCGTTTGGTAGACTTTTTACAGCAAGACATCACTACTTTCTCAAATGCTGAGATAGGTGAGGCAGCGAGAGTGGTCCATGATGGATGCGCCAAAATATTGGTCGACTACTTCACAATGGAAGCAATCCGTACCGAGGAGGAAGGGGTATTGGTCAACGTTGAGGCTGACTACAATCTATCTGAAATTACGCTTACAGGAAATTTGCGTGGGTCTGCTCCATATCGTGGAGAATTGTTACATCATGGCTGGAAAATCTCTGATCAACATCCCCCAGAACAGCTGGATCCAAAAGCCAGATTTATTGTTCAGCCAGCAGAAATCGAGGTGCGCTAACTACTAAAAAGTAGCATTCCGATTATGCGAATGCTAAAACTTTTTAGTAATAATAAGAAGAGTGCTACGACTACAAAATAGACTTTAACTCTCCTGAGCATCTGAAGGAACAGTTCCTGGATAACAAATCTAAAGCACTCACTCAAAATTCTGAACATGAAAAAGTTTGCCGCAACCTTTCAATCTTGTTGATGTTAGGGGGGATAGCCATTGCTGGAGGTTGTGATAATCACAACAAATCCTACGATATGGTGAAAAACGGTGACGAAGCACCTCAGGTAGCCTTCGTCCTATCTGTGGATGGCAACCATTTAATGAAGCGTAATATCAATTTTGAACAAACCGTCCATATTGTTCAATGTGAAATGGGGGGAATCTTGGCTTAAGATATCAATTTCGATGAATTGGCTAAGCAATTCCCAGAGGTCTACAATCAAATAAGAAGTTATCTGATTAGCTCTTAGACCAGAGGTTTGATCAATCAATCTCCGGTTTCCTTCTGCCCTCACTTAACTCCTGCCTCTTAATGGCATTCATGCCTGAAGGCCCAAAAAATAACTCTGCTGATTTTGAAGAGATTAACGCTCGACTGCGTGAATTTCCAGTTCAGTTCCGTACAGAAATTCATCGAGTAATTGTTGGTCAAGAAGAAGTTTTAGACCAACTGCTAATTGCGCTCTTGTGCAATGGACATGTGCTGCTGACAGGAGTGCCTGGGTTGGCTAAAACTCTATTGATCAAGACTCTAGCGAACCTATTTCGACTAGATTTTAATCGAATTCAATGCACTCCTGATCTGATGCCATCAGACATTAGTGGTGTCGAAATCCTTGATGATAATGAACAAGAACGAAGGTTTCGCTTCATTGAGGGACCTGTCTTCACCAATCTCTTGTTGGCGGATGAAATCAATCGAACTTCTCCACGAACACAGGCTGCTCTCCTCCAAGCCATGCAGGAAAAGCAAGTTACTGTTGCAGGTAAGACGTACCAACTCACTCATCCTTTCATTGTTTTCGCAACCCAAAATCCAATTGACTCCGAGGGAACATATCCGCTTCCAGAGGCCCAACTTGACCGCTTTTTGTTCAATGTCGAGGTGGAGTATCCAAGCGCAAAGGAAGAAGCAGAGATAGCAGTCCAATCACAATCGCAGTTCCAAGAAGTAGACGCTTTCTTTGATGGAAGCGATTTGATGAAAATTCAGCATCTTGTAGATGAAGTCCCGATAGCTCCTCATGTCATTGATTGGATCGTACAGCTTGTCCGAGCCACAAGGCCCAAAGACAGTTCGGTTGAACCCATCAGAAAATATGTTGAATGGGGTGCGGGAGTCCGAGCTTCACAAAATCTGGTTCGAGCTGCTAAGGCCCATGCCTTACTACAGGGAGATCCCGTGGTTGGAAAAAAGAATGTTTGTTATGTTGCTCCTTCGGTGCTTCGTCATCGTATCATAGTTAATTTTATTGGGGAGTCCGAGCAATGGACTCCCATTCGTCTAATTGAACTGTTACTCGAAAATCATACTTAGTAAATCTTCATGGACGGCAAATCTTCCACTCCGAATCTCAAACTGCTACACCATCTTCAGACTGAGTTTGATCACCAACCCCATCAAATTCGAAACACACTGAATCTCCTACTGGCTGATAACACTATTCCGTTTGTTGCACGCTACAGAAAAGAGCAGACAGGGAATTTGGATGAAGTTCAAATTGCTAACTTGCTCGATCGATACGAGTATCTCAAAGAACTCGAAGATCGAAGAGAAACGATCCTCAATAGAATTAGGGAGCAGGAAAAGCTAACTGAGGAGCTGGAAAAAAAGATTGATGAAGTCAAGACAAAACAGGAGTTGGAGGATCTTTACATACCTTATAAACCAAAGCGTCGGACTCGCGCAATGATTGCCCGTGAAAAAGGCTTGGAACCTCTTGCTCAATTAGTTTTGGTAGAGCAAGGAGATAGGAATCAGATAAATGCTTGGCTGGATGAGTTCCAAGCAGGATTATCTTTACCCCTGCCAACTGATGAAATTTGGAGGGGAGTTCGGGATATTTGTGCTGAAAAAGTGGCTGAAGATGCTCAGACACGAGCACGCATTCGTCAATTGACTTTTCAGCAAGGTAAATTTGTCTCAGAGGTCAAACCAGAGTTTCAGGATACTACTTCGAAATTTGAAATGTACTATGAGTTCAGTGAAAATATCAGCAAGATCCAACCCCATCGATACTTGGCGATCAGACGTGGAGAAAAGGAAGAAATCCTACAGGTGAGGATTCAGATTCATGAAGGACTAACAAAATCTATTCTTCGAGAAATCTGGGTGGCCAAAGCAAATGTAGATTTTCAACAAGAGCTTCACGTAGCGCTTTCAGATTCATATGATCGCTTGCTAGCACCTTCAATTGAGACAGAAATCCGGCAAGAATTGAAGCAGCAAGCAGATAAAAGTTCTATTGGATTGTTTTCCAAGAACCTTCGTCAGTTACTAATGCAACCCCCTGGGGGGGCAAGAGTTGTAATTGGTCTGGATCCAGGCTTTCGAACTGGAACAAAGTGGGTGGTTATAGACCACACAGGACGCTTGCATGAGAACGGAGTCATCTATCCAGTAGAACCACAACGACAAGTAGAGGCATCAAGACGAACACTGCTGGGCTTGATTGAACGATACCAAGCTGAAATTGTTGCGGTTGGGAATGGAACAGGTTCGAGAGAAGTGTCCCAGTTTTTAAGAGGATTTATCAAAGACTTACAGTTGAAAGTCAGACATTTGGTTGTGAATGAATCAGGGGCTTCTGTTTACTCAGCATCAGAAATCGCTCGTCAGGAATTTCCCAATCTGGATTTAACTGTCAGAGGCGCGGTTTCGATAGCTAGGCGTTATCAAGATCCGTTAGCGGAGTTGGTCAAGATAGATCCAAAATCTATTGGGGTTGGACAGTACCAACATGATGTCAATCAAAAGGAGTTAAAGCAGTCTCTGGATCGAACTGTAGAGTCTTGCGTGAACCAGGTAGGGGTGGAACTGAATCAGGCATCAGCAGCTCTTCTCAGCTATGTCTCAGGGGTCACGAAGTCTCTGGCTGCGCGGATTGTTTCGCACCGAGATGAAAACGGCCCGTTCAGGTCACGTCAGGAATTGATGCAGGTGACTGGCTTTGGAAAAAAAGCTTTTGAGCAAGCAGCTGGTTTTTTAAGAATTCGAAATGCCGAACACCCTTTGGACCAGTCAGCAGTCCATCCTGAGCGCTACAGCATTGTTGAGCAGATGGCAGCCAGTCAAGATCTCTTGGTTGCGGATCTAATTGGTAACCAGGACGCCCTTCAAAAGATCCAGTTTAAAGAGTTCGTATCTGAAGAAATAGGCAGTTACACACTGAGTGACATTTTTGATGAATTGAAAAAACCTGGACGAGACCCTCGAGATGAACATCAAGAAGTGAGATTCAATGAAGCTGTCCAAGACATGAAAGATCTCCAGGTTGGGATGCATCTCCAAGGAGTGGTCACAAACATCACGCACTTCGGAGCATTTGTAGATATTGGTGTGCATCAGGATGGATTGGTTCATATCTCACAGATGTCTGCACAATTTACACACGATCCTCTTGAAGCTTGTGCTGTGGGGCAACATGTTGAAGTTTGGGTTTTAGAGGTTGATACCCAACGGAAAAG
Source organism: SAR324 cluster bacterium JCVI-SC AAA005 (assembly GCA_000224765.2). Lineage (GTDB taxonomy): Bacteria > SAR324 > SAR324 > SAR324 > NAC60-12 > JCVI-SCAAA005. Next base: position 4,271 of record AGAU01000123.1, read on the forward strand.
AATTGCCTTGAGTATGCGCCATCCAGATTCCAAAAATTTGGATTGGAATCAATCGAAGTCTCTACGACAGAAGAAGAAGTCTGCCCAACCAAAATCCAAACAAAAACAAAGTGCAGGAGTAGATCAATTGATGGAGAAATTCAGATCACTTTGATGTTCCTTCTGTCCAAGCATTGAGGCGATAATGGATCATCAACAATGGCAGAATCGAATAAACAAAATATCCGGTGATTTGGAATCAAGGTATGATCCAGCCTCGCAAAACTTTGCCCAAAGGCTCAAGCATACTCTTGAACGTGATTTTCCAACTCATCGGGAAGATTCAACTGCCCTCACCCTTCGTCACCATGCCTTCACACATGCTTTGCAACTCTATGATCTGCAGAGTGCTCTTCGACTCATTGCGACTTACGATCTCCCCCAACAAGCCACGCAGGGCATAATCCCCAGAATTCAAAAAAGCTGTAATTCTTTGGCAGTCATTCGTCAACTAGATGAATTTGCTTCCAGTTCTGTCGAACTGCGCGCTCTAGAAAAATATCGTATTGGGGTGGAAGAGAGCCTGCAAACAGTTTTAAAATGTGAGGTAAAACTACTTTACGATCCTGCCAGACTTCAAAAAGTAGTTATATCTGCTCAAAAATTACCAGAAGAAGTACAGCAATATTTCTTTATAGAGCGTCTGCATTCACTGTTTTCCAGAGATTATCAGACTTACCTGATTTTGAAGAATCGCTTTTTTTTATCACGTATTCTTCAAGGTTTAGGCGATGACCTAATTGTTCGATGGATGCGGCGCCGTTTGAAAGGCTCACTTCGATTGGGTCCTTCAGAAATCTTTGAGGAGGTCCGCAAAGTAGATTTTCGGACGGTAGAACAATTAGTGCGGGAATTAGTACATCACCATCCAGGCAACCCAAAATTGAAAGGTAGCCCTACGCCATGGCATCCAGAAATTTCAAAGGAGGAAGATGGATTTGTTATGGATCACCAGAGTATTCAAAGACCTCTGACAACTCCCAGAAATAAAAGAGACGGATCTTCCTTAATGGATGAAGATCCTAAATTCGGATCCAAGGGAGTGGAGCCGTTGGCTGTTCCCATCACAGAGAAGATAGCTTTTGATCATGGTAGTGAAGCTGAGCCTGTTGCCGAACCAATCGGCAGAGAATTAGAGAAACAGACTGGAAGGAAACTAGTTTCACTAACAGAAGATGTTGAAAATGCCTTCGAAGTACTGTTAAAGCGATTGCACCCTCTACTTAAAAAGATCAACAAGAATCTCAAGAGTGTTTACAGCACTTCATCTCCATTTCTTACTCCTCGGAACGAAGACTACACAACGTCCCAACGACTAGAGCAAGAAGCGTTTTTCAACTTGGGAAATCATGAATTAGTTGACCTGCGAGAGTGGATATTAGCAATATTAGAAGCTGAACATCTTGAAGGTGCCCGCTGGAAACGTGAGGAAGTAGTCGAGGTGTGGGAGAGTGATCCTGAGCTGGATGAAGAGGTTTTAAAAGAAGAACGTTCACGTGACAAGGATCATAGTCTAAAGATCAGTAGTTTAATGCCTTTTCCTTTAAAAATCCCAACTCCTGATGGTACAATCTTAGGTTTAGAAAAAGGTCGGAGATTCGTTCTTCAATTAGGTGTGGCCTTCATGGACAGAGATCTACCTGAACGCAAAAGATCTCGAAGCTGTGCAACCCCCTATCTCAGAATTTTCTTCAAAGGACAACAATTGCAAAAGCGAGGAGCCCTTGTTCATTTGAACCAGGAATCATATTTCCTGGCTTTGCCTGAACAGGTCAAACCTTCAATGATTCTGTTCCACCTGTCTATAATGACGCTCCATCAATCGTTTGGACTCAATTTGCCTGTCTTGTTGCGTCAACACTTATTGGATTTGTTTTCACCTAACAATGAGGATCAATGAAATCATTTACTGAGCTCCTCAGAGTTTTGAATTATCCTAAAAGGATTAATCAATAATTCTTTAGGCCAGCTTACTAGTCCATCTGGATAGTGTACAGCAAGTTGATAAAGGCCTTCGGATGGCGCAGTTTGCCCCGCTTGTGTACGGTCCCGCTGCTTCAAAAGCCCTTTTATCGAGATTGACTTTCTCTTTCTCAACCCGACATCCACAAGCGTACCAGCAATGATTCGTACCATGTGCTGTAGAAATGAGTTTGCTTCAAACTCTATAATCAGATTGCCCCAAGGGGAAACGGTCTTACCTATCGTAATTTCTCGCAGCTCTTTTACAGGATCAGGCCCGTTGCAATGGCGAGCTCTGAAAGAAGAAAAGTCATGTCTTCCTACTAAGCATTCAGCAGCCATCCTCATTGCCTTCACATCTAAAGATTGACGAATCCACCAAGAACGATTTTCAGCAAATGGATTCCTTTCCTTAGCATTATGAATGAGATATGCGTAGCGTTTGCCGATTGAATCATGGCGGGCATGAAAGTCAGTAGATTTCTCAACTACATTGCGTACGACGATGTCAGGAGGCAATAGTCCATTGAGTGCCTTATGCCACTCTCTAGGTGTTAAATTTTGGGAACTTTGAAAATGGGCAGGATAATTGAGAGCATGTACACCAGCGTCGGTTCTACCGCTGCCAAGCACTTTATGGAAAGTCCCTGTCAGCTGCTGGAGGGCTTTTTCGATTTCACCTTCGACTGTCGGAAGGGCGGGCTGAACCTGCCAACCTGCGTAGCGAGTACCACAATATGTCAGCAGGAGAAGCCAGGTTCGCAAGTTTCAAGAAGAGTAGAGTGATTAAGCAGCTTCGACAGCTTTCTCAGCCATTGAACGAATTTTACCAGGGTCGTTGCCCACTACTTGATCCACAAGTTTGCCGTCTTTCATCATAATGACGGTAGGAATTCCTCGGACTCCAAAGCGAACAGCAGCTCGTTGATTGGAATCGACGTCGAGTTTACAAACTTTAATTTGCTCACTATGAGATTCTGCGATGGAATCTATCACTGGTGCCAATGCTCGACATGGTCCACACCACTCAGCCCAGAAATCAATCATTACGTAGCCAGATCCTGTTTGCTCATCAAAGGAGTCATCTGAAAGGTGAACAACTTTTTCGCTTGCCATAAAAAAGCTCTCTATTCAAAAGTGAAAAAGAATAATTTATCAGACCTCCACTGGGCTGACAAGGTCTATCTAAGTTCAGAGTATTGAAGCTAAGGAGGTGGCTTTAAAGCTTTAGGATGGAGTTCCGACAGGTTTTTTCAAGAAATTTCCAAAAAAAGACTTGCTAGAATTAGTTTTCTTTTTTGAAGATGCATCAAATACCAATTTCGAACGAGCGGTGTACTAGCTAGATCCAAAATTTCCAAACGTCCTTTCTCGACTAAAGCTGTGATAGTATTTGCAGAGATGAAAGAAATACCTAGCCCCGCCATGACACCTCGTTTAATAGATTCATTACGGTCTGCCTTCATACCTTCGCACCAACCAGTCTTTTGTTCGATAAGAGAGCTATGAAGCAACATCCTTTCTGAGAGCCTTTTTCTCGTAGTAAAGGAGGCTCATTGGTAAGCTCTTCAAGAGCAATATTTTTTTCGCCCTTTCAGAGAATACGAGTGGGAGGAAATAAAAAGGTGTGGGTTTTTACCGATCACTTCGATATAACAGCAGGATCTTCTGGTAGACGTCCCATGATGGCAAAATTAAATTTTATTGAACGGAGACAATCTCCTGGCGATTACCCATCTTCAGGTCCAAATAAATTCCTAAATGATCACTCAAAAACGCAGCAATCGCATTCAGCATGAAGTATTTCACCTTACGGATGACTGCAAATCCAATTCGTCCGCCTGCAATACCCCGCAAATTAGTAGATGGACTCTTCAGAGTGTCTGAGATGTCCCTCCAGCTGCTTCAATTACTCAAAGATCAACGTTCCAGCATCCGCCTACCGGAAACCCTTCCCACCCCGATCCAATGAGGGTAAACCGACTTGTTCCTCTAATTGCTGTAGTTGCAGGGTTACTGTTGGTAGTGATGCGTCTAGTTTTTTCGAAGCGCCTGGTACAGATCCTGTGAGGGCTAATTTTTTCATGGTCTTGAGTTGTTTGAAGGTTAGATTTTTAATTGGAGGCGCCAGACCTATGGAGATCTAGACAGACAACTTAGTTAAGGTGAAATCTAACGGTTTGGAAGCAATTTTTAGGTAAACTGGTGCTTGGAATAGATTTGATATTCTCTTAAGTAATTATAAGAATTATTTGTAGCAAGTGTCTTTAGGGTACCCATGATTTCAAATTTTTTTTTACAGTGTTGAAGAGCTATTGATGGAAAATTTGCGAAAACTTGACCGAGTTGAATTGCGGGGAAAAAGAATCTACTTAAGAGCTGATCTAAATGTGCCTATGTCGCAAGGTAAAGTCACTGATGCTACACGTATTCAAAGGTTTATTCCAACTCTTCAGTATTTGCATAATGCTGGAGCGATTGTCATCGTGACTAGTCATCTTGGAAGGCCCAAGGGAAAGTTCAATGCTGAAATGTCACTAAAACCAGTAGCAGATTTATTGGCCCAATTATCTAACCTTAAAATTGAATTCATTGAAGAATCTGTGGGTCAGGAAGCATTGGCTAAAACGAAAGGTATGAGATCTGGTGAGGTAGCTTTACTTGAAAATCTTCGTTTTCACATTGAGGAAGAAGCAAATGATGCCACGTTTGCTGGGCAGCTTGCTGATCATGCAGATATTTATGTGAATGATGCCTTTTCTGCAGCCCACCGAGCCCATGCTTCAACCCATGCTATCAGTAAGTTCCTTCCAGCATACGCTGGCCCTAGTATGGTAGCTGAACTGGAGGCACTTCAAGCAGCACTAGGTGATCCCAAACGTCCAGTTACAGCACTAATTGGCGGAGCGAAAGTGTCCAGTAAAATTAATGTGCTCCAGCATTTGGTTCCACGAATGGATAAGTTGATCATTGGTGGAGGGATGGCAAACACCTTTCTTCTAGCTAAGGGAATGAACATTGGAAAATCCTTAGCAGAATTTGATTTAGTTGAAACGGCTAGAGCCATCTTAGGAAAGGCGAAGGAGTGTGGCTGTGAGGTTTTGCTACCAGTTGATGCTGTGGTAGCAAATACTTTGAGCACTGATGCGTTTTTCAAAACTGTTCACATTGATCATGTGGTTGAAGATCAGATGATTCTGGATGTCGGACCAGACTCAATTGAACTTTTCAATAATCATCTTAAGACATGCCAAACTTTACTTTGGAATGGGCCTCTTGGGGCTTTTGAAGTCAAGCCATTTGGTGAAGGGACTTTTGCTGTTGCGAAACAAGCTGCTAAATTAACAAAGACAGGAAAATTACTTACAGTTGCAGGAGGTGGAGATACCGTTGCGGCTCTTAATGTTGCCGCAGTAACAGAATTGTTTAGTTACGTTTCGACAGCAGGTGGAGCTTTTTTGGAGTGGTTGGAGGGTAAAGAACTACCAGGGATAAGTGTGTTGTTTGAACAATAGCTGTAAAAGGCTAGCTCAGAATTGGATGGGATTTTTTTAGCCAGAATGTTTTTGTTGATGCCAACAACCAACTGATTTTTCATCTCGGTATAATTTCCAAGTCCTTTTAGCCCAATTTTCGTCGAAACCACGTTTTCCCGCCTCAAGAGTCCACTCAACTTCCGACCCTATCAAGAGGGTTCTCACCATTTCATCTACATCCCAATCCTCGATCTGTTTTTCACCTTTGAGCCAGTCAGGCAGCCATTCGGACGAACTCATTTTCTACTTACTTTGCTGTTAGTTTTCTGCAAGATGTTGCTGTCGATTTTGATAGAAAATATTCTAACTTTACTTACGCAGCAGCTTCAAGATGGCCTTGGAACTTCGATGTTGGATAGCGAATATTCGACAAGAGTATATTTTTTTAGACTTATCCAGTTACTTACAGCAAAAATTAGTCTAAATGGTTCTCTTTATAAATTCAATATTCCAGCCTGAGAACATCGTAAATTTCTTTATTTTCGGCACGCTTTTACCAATCTGCAGGTTTGAGGAAAAAATTATCGTTTGTTCTCGAAGAGGTCCAATGTTCTTGGAGGGTGTTGAGTTTTATGGCTTGGGCGCGTACTCAAGGATGGTTCTTGGAAGCCCTACTGTGGTTGTAGAATGGATTACAGTCTAAAACCATTGATCTTGTTGGATCACATCGAAGGCTATGACAGTGCTTTGAAAACAGAAGATTGTCCTCTCCTACGTCGACCAGTTGAAGCCAGTCGGTTCATGGATGGCCAGCAAGAACGATTACAGAGCTATCTGCTAAATCAGGATCCTAAGGAACTTGTTCGGATTAATCTTGGATGCTATCGCCATAATGTAGTTGAAAAACAGATACCTGGAAATTGGATTCTTGCCTACGGATCAACCCTCAGTAAAGCTAGATTAGAGGAAAGAATTGGAAAACTAGATAGAGTAGACCAGGTTGGATTACGCTGAAAGTAACCAGAGCTTTCAATTTTTTTCAATTTTTTTCAATTTTTGAGAAATCACTGAAAACGAACTTCCATTATGATCCCTATATATATCTGGCCGCTCTTCGCGCTGGCATTAGTTGCGATTAGTAGTGCAGGATTAGTTTTTCAGGAATTAGGAGAAGTCCCCCCTCTGCTACGTGCCTCCTGGAGAATGCAGGCAACTTCTCTGGTACTACTCCCTCTCTTTGTGTGGCAATGGCAACTGCTTCGAAAATTACAAATCAGGCTGCAAGATGTTTTGATTTTAATAGGCTCTAGTTTTTGCTTGGGGATGCACTTTGGTTTTTGGGTGTGGTCACTTGACCACACCAGCCTTGTTCACAGTTTACTGTTCGTAACAAGCCATCCCTTGGTAATTGTTGCTTTGATGCTGATCTTGGGACAACAGACGCGCAGAGGACATATTTGGGGAACAGCATTGGGTTTGTTGGGAGCCTTGATTACCCTGATGGATACGGAAAATAGTGGAACAGTCACTCTAATAGGCGATATGGCTGCGATAGCTGGTGCAGTAGCTGTTGTCGGTTATTTCTATGCGGGACACCACCTTCGTTCAACGAGACAATGGCCAATCTTTATCTATGCTCTACCAGTCACGATGCTCGCAGGGGTTTGGCTGGGTATGGCCTCTTGGGCCTTGGAAGAGTCAGTTGGACCTTTAGCTTCTAATTGGGGTTGGTTTGGTTGGTGGGAGCCAGAGTGGGTCTTAGCCGTGGCCTACCTTGCCTTTGGTCCAGGGTTGTGCGGTCACACTGGCTTAAACACAGTAATGCGCTATCTTCCACCCGTAGTTGTTTCAGTGGGAATGTTGCTGGAACCATTACTGGGAGGCATCATTGAATGGTTCTGGCGTGGTGGAACTGGGCCTGGATTCTGGACTTGGGTAGGTGCACCTATGCTTCTAGCAGGAGCTGGTTGGGTAACGCTAACCAACGCACGTTCAAAAGATTGATTGCTGAAGCGTCTTTTGCAAAGACAAACTTGCATCCTAAAAATAATATCTCATAGTGAGGAGTTCACCCAGAAATTTCTTACTAGAGCATCAAAATGAGTGAGTCCAATGAAGAAATTCGCCCAAGGGAAGGCCTATTGCGGCTGGATGCTCATATTCGTTTTGAGCTTGAATTAACATCTCAGCGGATGAACTGTCTTCCTATCGCCGAATCCTTAATTTATCCACCTCCATTCTAGCTTAAGCTAAAAGTATCAACTCAAATGTGCATCCACTTCTCCTACGCGCTATCTCGATGGTGTAATGGTTTGGAATGTTGCTAGCCATTATTGACCTTGCGTCTGTTATTGGTTCTGTTTCATTGACCCACAAATTACGCAGAGAGAGATTCACCCTTGAAAGTGCAATCCCACAAAGTGCACTCCATCCTGATTTGAGTCAGGCCAGGCGGAAAATCTTTTTGGGACATATGCCGCTGGTTTGAATCTCTGTTACTTTCCTCGGTGCATGGATTCTAATTTGGCCAAGTTGTTCGACACTCTGAACCTAAACCTCTCAAAAAATATGTCAGTGAATTTTTCTGATTTTGAGGCACGTTCAAAGGCTTTGAACCCAGCAAAAAGTTTTATTGTCCAAGCCCCTGCGGGCTCTGGTAAGACTGAGTTACTTACTCAGCGAATTCTCTCTCTCTTGGCAGTGGTGGAGAAACCAGAGGAAATTCTTGCCATCACATTTACCAATAAAGCGGCTGGTGAGATGCGTGAGCGTCTTCTAAAGCAACTTTGTTATGCTACAAATGTACTCGACCCTCCCAAACTGGATCACGAAAAGAGAACATGGGAACTCGCTAGGGCTGCGCTTGAACAAGACTCTCAATCTAAATGGAATTTGTTGCGCCAACCGGAACGAATCAGGCTGCTGACTATAGATTCTTTTTGTGCGTCTCTTGTACGTCGAACGCCTCTTCGTGCCGGAGTAGGCGGTCCTCTTACTGTGGAGGAATCGCCTAAAAAGTTGTATCAAATGGCGGTAAGAAGGACTCTGGAGCGACTAGAGGATGATGAAGACAACTTAAGTATGGATGTTCAGACTGTCCTTGGACATTTACATAACCATATCAGCCGGCTAGAGGAGTTATTAGTAGATTTGTTAGGTAGAAGAGAACAGTGGTTACGCTGGTTTCGTAAGCTCCCTAGCAACATGGAAAAAATTCGAGAGAGTTTATCTAAGTCATTTGAACGTACAATTTCAGAAGAGATGCTCACACTGTGTAGTTTCCTTGGAAAAAGCGATTATAGATTTGTTCAACCTTGCCTCCAAAGCGCTCATCCCTATTTAACTCAGGTAGATCAGGAGTTGGCGAACAAAGTTTCACAACTTCCCTACCAAACTCCTGAGGCCAAATTCTCTGATTTGGTTCATTGGCATACATTGGCACAGTGCCTTCTCACTGGTGATGGCAATTGGAGAAAGCGACTAACCAAAAACCAAGGTTTCCCCCCGGCCATCAAGGAAATCAAGAAATCCTTGGAGGAATGGCTCCAGAATCAGCCGGTAGAATATGCAGAAACTCTGAAGAAAATAGCACAGCTTCCCCTGCAACCAAATTTTGAAGGGTCTTCTTGGCAAGTTTTGGAAGCTTTGATTCGACTTCTCCAAAGTGCTTCTGATGAGTTAAAAGTGGTATTTCGTGATCAGGCCAGGGTCGATTTCAGTGAAGTTGCTCAGAGAGCTCTTCTAACTTTAGCAGTTGAGAACGTTACTGATGATGACAGTTTGTCAGACTTAAGACATGTCCTTGTCGATGAATTTCAGGATACCAGCCATGGTCAGTTTGAATTGCTGAAAACTCTTACAAAAGGCTGGGATTCTCAGTCAGGGAAGACAATATTTCTTGTTGGGGATCCGATGCAGTCAATTTATAGATTTCGTCAAGCAGAAGTCAGCCTGTTTCGAAGAGTTCAACAATATGGGTTAGGTCAAATACATCCAGAGTCTCTTTTGCTTAAGCTGAATTTTCGTTCTCAGTCTGGAATCGTTGACTGGGTAAATCAAAAATTTTCGCTAATCTTTCCAGCACAAGCAAATTCAAATATTGGAGCGATTGGCTATTCAAAATCGGAGTCACATCACCCACTTCTTGAAGGAAATGCCGTTGAAGTTCACATACTTGATAAAAAACAGGTGAGAGCTGAAGCAGAGTTGGTTTCTCAGATTATTTGCAAAACAATTCAAAAACACGGAGTTGGGCATTCAATTGGTATTTTGGTTCGTAATCGCAATCACCTATCAAAAATTCTTCCTCATTTACGTGCTTCAGGAGTCCACTTCAAAGCTGTTGAAATTGAACCTCTTGCTAAGCGTCAAATCATTGATGACCTACTTCATCTAACTCGGGCTGTAATTCATTCTGGAGATCGTGGTGCTTGGTTGGCTGTTTTGCGGGCACCTTGGTGCGGATTGACTTTGGCAGATCTGACAGTCTTGTTTGGGCAAGATTTGCAGGGAACAATTCCCCACCTACTAGAGCAAAATTGGAGTGAAAAATTAAGCTCTGATGGAACGCAAAGATTACAAAGCTTTCTGATGGCTTGGGCGCCCGTTAGATTCCAGATTGAGCAGTTTGGTTTACGTGTGGCTATTGAGTCCCTTTGGTCAAGATTGCAAGGACCAAAACTTTTACGAGAAGAAATTGATTTGCTAGATGCCAAAAGTTTCTTTCGATTACTGGGAGACTTGGATCAGAAGAAATGGTTTTTACCTGACCGCCTCGATGAAGCAATGCAAGGCCTGTATTCTCAAACCCAAAATTCTAAAGCTCAGATTGAAGTGATGACTATGCACAAAGCGAAAGGACTTCAATTTGATACTATTATTCTTCCTGGGCTTGATCGGATTGCCAAATCAGAGGAGGCTTCCTTGTTACGGTGGCAAGAACAGTCATTTAATGATGGTACCAGTTCATTGTTATTGGCCCCAATCCAAGAATCTGGGCAAGAACAGAGCCCCTTGTATTCTTATCTGCAGAGCCTCGAGAGCCAGAAAGCTCATTTAGAATCAGCACGATTACTTTATGTGGCTGTGACTCGAGCTAAGAAATATTTACACATTCTTGGAAGTGTCGTCTTTGACGAAATGGATCAGCCTAAATCTCCCAATTCTGGAAGCTTGCTGTGGCGATTATGGCCTCAGCTTCAGGAAGAGGCTTTGCTTGACGATCAAACAAAAAATCAGACTTATCCAGAGGTAGGATTGAATCAACAGGATCTGTTGATCAGAATCCCTCAATCAGCTTTGAAAAACGAAAAACTCCCACAGGTCAATTCCAATCCAAATGACCTTGTTGATGAGGAGATAGATTGTTTTGAAGATGCTGCTGACACCCCAATGGTTGGGGCGTCAAGCTGGATTCGAAAGGAGATAGGAGTGCAGATCCATGAGGTTTTACAACAGATTTCAGAAAATGGTCTTGAGGATTGGTCAGATGAAAAATCAAAAAGAATACGAAAAAAATGGCAGTGGGCTTTGGGTCAGAAAGGTATTCCAAATAAATTAATTCCAGTAGCATTGAACCATCTTCAATCGATCATTGAAATTTCACTTTCAAGTGTGCATGGAAGATGGGTTCTTGGTCACCATCCACTCGCAAAAAATGAGTATGAACTTGTTTTGGATTCAGGGAAAGGGATTGAGCGATATATTATTGATCGAACATTTGTAGATGATAATGATCAGCGTTGGATTATTGATTACAAAACTAGCGTACCGATAGACTCAGAAGATTTAAAATCCTTTTTCAGTAGAATGGAACAACGATACAAACCTCAACTCTCCGGCTACATGAATTTATTCAATTTATTAGAGCCAGATCGCCATCATCGTTGTGGATTGTTCTTTCCTGTTTTGGGACGCTTCTATGAAATCAAAATACAGTAATACCATGAATTAGTTGGTTCGTAGGCGATATCCTTGGCTCAGTTTATTGATTTTTTTCTGCCTTAATTAAACGCTGTATAGTCCCGCATTTTTCAGCAATCAACTTGTCTTTGGTGTTGATCAACAAGATTCTTGCCGATTGCGTTTCAGCCGCCCAAATGATATAAAATTTCAATTTTAATTTTCGGAGCAACCAACTACTAAAGCCAATCCCATCTCCCCAAGAATTGAACGGATCTCGGCGAAACTTCCGAATCGCAATCCCGTGCGAACGAAATTCAACACTAAACGCTTGTTGATATGAATGGGCCAAGAAAAGCCCAATTCCACAAGGCTGCGCGACAGGTGAACTGAATACTGAATTAGTCTTCCGAGCAAGGACACCGATGAACAACTTTTGCTATCCCTTGCCCCAGGGCCTGTATGATCCCCAGCACGAGCATGACAGTTGCGGTGTTGGATTCATTGTGCATATCAAGAACAAAAAATCTCACGAGATCGTCAGAAAAGGGCTGCGATTACTCTGTAATCTTGAACATCGTGGGGCCATAGGCGCTGATCCTGGCACAGGGGATGGCGCAGGCATTCTAGTGCAGATCCCCGATACTTTTTTGAGGGAAGAAACTGCTAAACTGGGTTTCGTGCTTCCTGCAGAGGGCCACTATGGAGTAGCAACTTTATTTATGCCCCATGACAGGAGCCAGCAATTTCATTGCATAGAGGCCATTCAAAATATTGTTGGTGAAAACGATCTACGTGGCCTTGGCTGGCGTGATGTGCCCATCAACAAAAAATATGTTGGAAGACAGGCCGCAGAAGCAATGCCAGTAATCAAGCAACTTTTTCTTGCAGACGATGGTCAAAAAAAACAACAAGAGTTAGAACGATTGCTGTATGTAGCGCGCAATGAAATCCGAAACTCACTTATTGGAGTCGAAAATTTTGTTGTTACAAGCATGTCAACTAGGACTCTTGCGTACAAGGGAATGATCCGTACTGATGAGATGGATCTATTTTATCCTGACCTGTCTGATGAAAGATTTGAAAGCGCTATTGCTCTCTCCCATACTCGCTTCCCAACCAATACTTTTCCCAGATGGGATTTAGCGCAACCCTTCCGTTACCTCGCTCACAATGGCGAAATCAATACTCTCCGGGGTAACATTAACTGGATGCGCTCTCGTCAAGAAAAATTGGAGAGCCCTCTTTACAATAACATTCGTGATCTTTTGCCAATCATTGTTCCATCTGGAAGTGATTCCGCCTGCTTAGACAATGTTCTGGAATTTCTGGTTCTTTCTGGCTATTCACTCTCTCACGCGATGATGATGCTTGTCCCTGAGGCATGGGAAACCCAAGCAGACATGTCTCCGGAGAAGCGAGCATTCTATGAGTACCATGAGCACCTAATGGAGCCTTGGGATGGTCCCGCTGCCCTCACTTTTACTGATGGAATTCAGATCGGAGCAACTTTAGATAGAAATGGACTTCGCCCTGCTCGTTACGTCGTGACCAAAGACGACTTCGTGATTATGGCATCTGAAGTGGGAGCAGTGGATATTGCTCCAGAGCAAATTGTCTCTAAAGGAAGATTACAGCCAGGAAAAATGTTTTTGGTCGACACACAGTTAGGCCGGATCATTAGTGATGAAGAACTCAAGAATGAGATTTGCGCCGCGCAGCCTTATGAGAATTGGCTAAAAGACAACATAATCACTTTGGATGCTCTACCGACCCCCGGAAATTTTCCGAAAACTAATCAGGAAAGCTTACTGGAAAGACAGAAAATTTTTGGATACACGACCGAAGATCTTAACGTACTCCTTACCCCAATGATAAGAGATGGAGAGGAAGCTACTGGTTCTATGGGTAACGATGCTCCATTGGCCGCACTATCAGACCGGCCGCAACTCATGTATAGCTATTTTAAGCAGATTTTTGCACAGGTTAGCAATCCCCCAGTTGATTCCATTCGAGAGGAAATGGTCATGTCAATGACTAGCCATCTTGGGGGAGAGGGCAATATTCTGAATCCAGTGCCAGAACATGCAAAATTGATTAAAATCGATCATCCTGTTTTAACAAACACTCAGTTTGCTAAGCTTCGTCACCATGATAAAGCCGCTCTGATTTCACTTTTATTCCCAGCCTCTGATGGATCTTCTGGCTTACAGAAAGCGCTTGATAAGATTTGTGCAGAATCATCATCAGCGATTCGATCGGGCAAGGAATACTTAATTTTAAGTGACAGGGGGGTTGGTCGAAATACTGTTCCCATTCCCGCACTACTTGCAGTAGGTGCTGTTCATCACCATTTGATTCGTGAAAAACTGCGTAGTTCGTCCAGTCTAATCCTTGAAACAGGTGAAGCTCGAGAGATCGCTCATTTCTGTCTTTTAGTCGGGTACGGTGTAGGGGCTATCAACCCTTACCTAGTTTTCGAGACTTTCGAACAAATGCTGGCAGAGGAGACTTTTGCTAAAGAATTGACTTACGAAAATGCTGTAAAAAATTACTTAAAGTCAATCCGTAAGGGAATGTTTAAGGTCTTTGCAAAAATGGGGATCTCTTCTATTCAAAGCTATCGTGGGGCGCAAATTTTCGAAGCTATTGGCTTAAGTGAAGAAGTCGTCCACGAATACTTCTCTGGCACTCCTTCCAAGATTAGTGGAGTCACTGTAGAGGTACTCGGTGAAGAGTGTCTGAGGCGCCATGCTTCTGCGTATGTCGAAACACCAGATCTGAAAAACACTTTATCAGTAGGTGGACAATATTTCTGGCGCCGACGCGGAGAGTACCATCAAGTGAACCCAACGACGACAATGCTCTTACAAGAAGCAACTAAGAAAAATAGCAAAGAAGTTTTTAAGAAGTTTTCAGACATTATTAACGAGCAATCTCAAAGATTAGCCACCCCACGTAGTTTGCTTACTTTTAAGCAGGGAACTCCGGTTCCTCTTAAAGAGGTGGAATCTGCAAAAGAGATTGTCAGACGTTTTGCGACCGGGGCAATGTCACTGGGTTCAATTAGTACCGAAGCTCACCAGACTCTCGCGGTAGCGATGAACCGCATTGGAGGTAGAAGCAATAGTGGAGAGGGTGGAGAGGATCCCCAACGCTTTCAAAAAAGAGAGAATGGTGACTGGCCAATGAGTAGGATTAAGCAGGTAGCTTCTGGTCGATTCGGAGTGACTATTCATTATCTAGTTAACTGCGTAGAACTGCAAATCAAAGTTGCTCAAGGCGCAAAGCCTGGGGAGGGTGGACAGCTGCCAGGGAAGAAAGTCAGTCAAGAAATTGCCAAGGTTCGACATTCAACACCTGGGGTAACACTAATTTCACCACCTCCGCATCATGATATCTATTCGATAGAAGATTTAGCTCAACTAATCTTTGATTTGAAAAATGCAAATCCGAAAGCAAGAATTACAGTCAAACTCGTTTCTGAAGCTGGAGTCGGAACTATCGCGGCTGGAGTTGCTAAAACTCACGCGGACTTGATCGTAATTGCAGGGCATGATGGAGGTACGGGAGCCTCTCCGTTGACTTCAATTAAATACGCGGGTGTTCCATGGGAATTGGGCTTGTCTGAAGCACACCAGACTTTGTTACTAAATCGCCTGCGGGGTCGTGTTCGCTTGCAAACAGATGGGCAATTGAAGACTGGTCGCGATGTAGTCATCGCAGCTATGCTGGGTGCTGAAGAGTTTGGCTTTTCAACAGCACCTCTGATCGCAATCGGCTGTGTAATGATGCGAAAGTGCCATCTGAACACCTGCCCGGTTGGAATTGCCACCCAAGATCCAGAACTTCGCAAAAAGTTTGTGGGTCAACCAGAGCACGTTATTAATTTTTTCTTCATGGTTGCGGAGGAGGTTCGAGAAATCATGGCCAAATGTGGATTTCGCTCTGTGAGTGAGATAGTGGGGCGCTCTGATTACCTAGAGAAACGTTCTGATATCACGCATTGGAAAGCCAAGCATGTTGATCTTTCAAACCTGTTGAAACAAATTCCTATTGGGGAAGGAGATACTCGCTACTGTACTCAAGAGCAGGACCATGGCCTTGATAGGCAAATTGACCACGAATTGATTGCCAGAGCAAAAGAGGCAATACTAAAGAGCAAACCAGTTAAAATTGATATGAAGGTGAAAAATGTTAATCGTTCAATTGGAACGATGCTCAGTGGTGAAATTGCACTAGTTCACGGAGCTAGAGGATTGCCCGACCATACCATCCACTGTCAGCTGAAAGGATCAGCCGGACAGAGTTTTGGGGCATTCTTGGCTCCAGGTGTTACACTCGAATTGGAAGGTGATGCCAACGATTACACCGGAAAAGGACTCAGCGGTGGAAAACTGATCGTATATCCTCCAAGAAAGTCCACATTTAAAGCAGATGAAAACATCCTTATTGGAAACACAGTTTTATATGGAGCCACAAACGGTGAAGCATTTTTCTCAGGAATTGCTGGAGAGCGTTTCGGCGTCCGTAACAGTGGTGCGATCGCTATTGTGGAAGGAGTGGGGGATCATGGATGTGAGTATATGACGGGAGGTCGAGTCATTGTTCTTGGTCAAACAGGGCGTAACTTTGCTGCGGGAATGAGTGGAGGAATCGCCTATGTTTTAGACGAAAAAGGTTATTTCAATCAGCGTTGTAACCAAGGCATGGTTGAACTTGGTCCACTGAACCAAGTAAACGAAGCCAAATGGGTCAAGGAAATGATCCAAAGGCATCTACAATATACTCAAAGCGAGCAAGCCGGTCGGCTACTGCAAGATTGGGACAACATTTTTGAGAAATTTATCCGAGTGATGCCCACTGAGTACAAATTAGTTCTTGAAAAAATGAATGCACAGGCTGCCTGAGGAGACAATCAATGGGTAATGATACTGGATTTTTAGAGCACTCAAAACAAAACGTTCCTAGACGTCCAATCGCTGAGCGAATTAAGGATTTTCGCGAATACGATGTCCATTATTCTGAGTCGGAGATCAAAGTGCAGGCTTCACGATGCATGGACTGTGGAATTCCCTTCTGCCATAATGGATGCCCCCTAGGAAATCAGATTCCTGACTGGAATGACTTAGTTTACCGAGGTCACTGGCAAGAAGCCCTAGATACCCTTCATAGCACTAATAATTTTCCAGAATTTACAGGTCGAATCTGTCCAGCACCCTGTGAGGAATCGTGTGTTCTGAACGCGTATTACACGCTTGATGAGGAAGAACGTCATCGCAAGAAGAATTCGGTAACTATTGAACAAATTGAAAAGCATATTGCCGATCGTGGGTGGCAGGAAGGCTGGATCAAACCACAACCCCCTAAAAAGCTAACAGGTAAAAAAGTTGCGGTGATTGGATCGGGCCCTGCCGGGTTAGCAGCAGGACAGCAGCTTCGAAGAGCTGGTCACGAAGTGACAGTTTACGAAAAGTCTGATCGACTTGGCGGACTACTAATCTATGGTATCCCAGATTTCAAGTTGGAGAAGATTAACGTTCAACGTCGAGTAGATCAGATGCAGGCTGAAGGTGTCCGCTTCATCACAAACTGTCACGTTGGGAAAGACATCAGTACTCAAAATCTTCGTTCACAATACGATGCAATTCTCTTGGCAACTGGGGCTCAGCAAAAAAGAGAATTGACGACAGAAGGCAAGGATTTGCAAGGCATTCACTATGCGATGGAATATTTGCCTCAACGAAATCAATTTGTAGCGGGCGATGCTCCTAAGCCAGATGCAGTTCAAGCCCAAGGGAAACGAGTAGCAATTCTAGGTGGAGGATTCACTGCCGCAGACTGCTTGGGGAATTTGAACAGACAAGGTGCTGACCGGCGGGTCTATCAATTTGAAATTGTCAACATGCCGCCGCGCCCCACGCCTGTACATGAGGAGGTGGACCCAGATTGTAGAGGTAACATTTTAACTGAAAGAGTAATTGGTGATGAAAACGGTGCAGTGAAAGGACTGCAGGCTGTTCGAGTAGAGTGGAAACAAGAAGACGGGCGTAACGTAATGAAGCGCCTGGAAGGCACAGAATTTACGATTGATGTTGACCTGATTTTGCTGGCAATGGGATTCATTGGACCAACTGTCTCGGGTTTAGTGAATGATTTGGGTGTGAAAATTAGTATGCGAGGCAGTAAGGATCTACTAGCTGCAAGTGAGACGCTAGAGATGTTGGATGATGGACAACAACCAATGTACTCGATTCATGCAGACAATCGGTTCCAGACATCGGAAGAAGGAGTCTTTGCTGCCGGTGATGCCAAACGAGGGGCATCTCTGGTAGTTTGGGCAATTTGGGAAGGACGGGAAGCGGCCCGATCCATTGATCAATATCTGATGGGAGAATCTGCACTCCCTACTTCGCCACAAGCAGAAGTTCTCGCATGAAGGGACGAAATGTCCTCATTTACTCTAGTATAATAATCGGGATTGTGGTCCTGATTGGATACGCTCTTTGGCAAGAAATTGCGCGGAATGAATCTCACATTCAGACATCTATAAGTGGAACCATTAAGACAGCTCCGAATGTTACAGGTGGAGTTGTCAAAACAGACAATGCCTATCTGATCCTGTTCGATCCAGAGACGCTGACTCCGGTTGCTCAGCATATGATCAACCCTTTTCTCCCACCGATTACATTTTCAATTGGTCAGTCTGACGCCGGTTCTCAAGCAAGTTTACAAGGATCTTATCGTTTGCTCATTTTCACTGATAGGGATGGCGACCCGAATTTGCCTAGTCCTGGGGAACTGATCGGAGCGTTTACACCTCCACTTTCTTTGGGTACTGAGTCATTTAGCTATGTGTTAGACCGCCCATTTAATTCCTTCCCACAAGAACTTCTAAAATCATCACAGCCAGCTGACAAACCTGAGGATAGCATTCAGGGTATTGTTCGAGTTTCACCAGATTTGTTGAAGCAAGTTTCTTCTACCGATAAGTTGATCATCATGTTATTTGATCCTAGCCAAGGTAGACCGGTTGCATTCAAATTTGTGGAGTCACCCTCTTTCCCCATGGAATTTCAGATTGGGCCCTCAAATGCTATGGGGACTACAGACTTGGTAGGGCCATATTCTCTCAGAATTTTAACGGACAAAGATGATCAGCCATTTCAAGCTGCAGAGGGTGAGTTGATTGGTAGATCAAAGGATATGGTTCCACTGGGCACCAGTAATTTAGATTTTGTGTTGGATAGTCCCTATGTACGCTAAAAAAATTTTAAAAATCTTAGTCGTCGGGCTACTAGTTTCTGGATGTGGTGATGTGGCTGAAAAATTCCGCAATCAATACAATCCAGCAAGAGCAGTGGTAGACCAAGGTGGAAGTAATGTAATTTCAACGGGGAATGCGTGTGCCCTCAATGACAGAGATGCGAAGGAAGATGCTGAGAAAACAGCAGAGTATCATCTAAGGGGGATTTTAGGGAGTGGAAGTAGTTATGTGATTCAAACCCAGGCTGTCAATCGATATACCCGAGGAGATCAAATTTGCTATGAAGCCTCAGCGATTGCGATCCCTAAATGAGCGATAAGTCATTTTCTCCCTGCTGTGGAGTTTGTAGGTTGAATTCAATAAGGACACATTGTTTGGGGTGCCGAAGAAGTCTTGAGGAGATTGCCAACTGGCTTATTTTCACTACGGAACAGAAAGAAAAGATCAGCGAAGAGTTGCCAGATCGATTGATTAGCTGATCATACAAAACGAGTAGCAAGTTTCTCCGAAACAATCCTTCCGATGTTAAGTGAAGCCGTTGCAGCCGGTGAGGGTGCGTTGCAGATATTCAATATATTCTCTGTTTCATTAATCAAAAAATCGTCAACCAGACTACCATCCTTAGTAACGGCTTGAGCACGTACGCCGGCTGGGGCAGTGATCAAATCTTCAGCGGTGATTTCTGGTATTAGTCTCTGTAGAGCCTTTACGAATGCGGGCTTGTAACAGGACCTCCACATCTCACCCAGTCCCATCTGCCAGTATTTTAAAGCGAGCTTTTGGAATCCAGTAAATTTCAGAGTTTCTAAAAACTCAGGGAAGTTCAAATCACTCCGCTTGTAGCCCTCTCTTGCAAAAGCTAAGACAGCGTTTGGACCACATTCTAAGCCCCCATGAATCATTCGTGTGAAGTGGACTCCTAGAAAAGGAAATTCTGGATCAGGGACGGGATAAATCAGATTGTTGCATAAGTATTCTTTTTCTGGCTTGACATAGTAGTACTCACCTCGAAAGGGAACGATCTGCATCTCTGTCTTTTGGCTAGTCAGACCCATTACCTTATCAGAGTATAGCCCAGCACAGTTAACGAGATAATTACCTCTCATTTCACCTGCAGTCGTTTCAAGAATGATTTCAGAGTTTGATTGGTGAATTGCCAGAACCTTGGCAGAACATAAAATTTGGTTTCCTTGCTCCTGGATTTTTTTCTGCAACTTATTGCAAACCTCGCTGTAATCAACAATTCCTGCTTCTGGGACATGAATTCCACTAATCCCGTTTACATGGGGTTCCAATTCTTTTAGTTGTAACTGATCAATTTTTTCACAATTTACTTCATTCGCTTGACCACGGGAAAAAATTTGTTCAAGTGCTGAGAGTTCTTCTTCTCTAGTAGCAACAATCACTTTACCACAGATTTCGTAGGTAATTTCTTCTTCTTTACAAAATTCCTCCATTAATTTCTTACCTTGTCGGCAATTAACCGCCTTCATTGAACCGGGTTTATAATATATGCCAGAATGCAAAACACCGGAGTTGTGAACTGTTTGATGTTTTGCAATAGAATTTTCTTTTTCCAGTAAAATTAGAGATTCATTTGGATGAGCTTTACCCCACTGCCATGCTGTTGCGAGTCCAACGATACCTCCGCCTACAACAATAACTGAAGCTTTGCTCATTTCAATCACCTCCAAGGATTTTGTCTTCAAGTATACTTTGAAGGGTTGGTTTGAGGTCGAATAAGAATGGTACAATGAACAACGGCATCTTTAACTCTGTTTTTTCAAGATTAATAAGTGTTTCTTCAGCCAACTCTTTAGAACTTTTGTATTGTCCCATATTCCGCAGAGCTACAGCTTTGAAAGTTGATTGAATCGGTAATTCCGACTTCTTTTCAGTCTGCCGCAATAATTTGAGCCATTCTTTTTTTT
>AGAU01000122.1 GCA_000224765.2 SAR324 cluster bacterium JCVI-SC AAA005
CCCCCCCTCGACGGTTGGGATAATGAGTTTGTCTACACCAGTGATGGTAACGACTACGAAATCATGTCACTGGGTGCTGATGGGATGGAAGGTGGAACTGAATTGGATGCTGACATTTCTTCCAATGATGCGCGCTGAAAAAGCTCGTCAAGGTTTTACTCTCCTTGAGCTGACCTTTGCCACCATTGTTATCTCTCTAATCCTTGGGCTGACAATCCCTCAACTTCAGTCTGTAATGACTCAGGTTCCTCAGCAGGAACTGAGTTATTTGACGAGAACCCTCCGCCAGCTCCGAAATGATGCAATTCTCCAAAACCGAACATACTGGCTGGTGTTCGATTTGCAAAATCAGAAAATCCGCATCGATGAGGAATACGGCGGTGAGCGTGAAGCGTTTGCAGATGATCATCCTGAGCACACACTGCGCCCTCATTTGATTCCAGAGACTTGGGAGATTTCAGCAGTCTTGCTGACTCAGGAAGAAAGAGATTTGATTCAGCCAGAGGAAGTTGAGATCTTGGTGGATAATTCAGGATTTGTTACTCCCTTTCGTTATCAGTTTAGGGAGCGTGAGCAGCCAGAAGAGACTTGGGAGATTGCTACTAAAGGATTGTTGGGACGAGTAGAAATGTTGCATCCCAATACTGAGGATTCATGAAACTTCCAAAAGGGTTCACGGTTCTCGAAGTACTGGTTGCGATGTCTATCCTGGTAGTCACATTGATCGCGATCTACCAAAGTTTTTCGACTTCACTATTCATTCTTAATTCTACACAGAATTTATGGCGAGCGATCACAGGTTCTCAGAATGAACTGCTCCGCTGGGAACGTAGCTTTAGCGCTCCAGTATCATTGGCGCAGGGCGAAATTGCTGATCAAGAAAATCCTCTTTTTGGATTCGCCTGGGAACGAGAAATTGAAGATACTGAACCCTTGCCTGGGATCATCATCCGACGGGTCTACTATCGTTTGAAATGGAATGAAGCAGGATCCGAATACAGCTATGATGCGGAACTCTACGTCAAACCTACCGATCCGAGATAAATCGTTTTTTCAAAAAATCAGCGGCTTCTCCTTGTTGGAAGTGCTGGTTTCAATGGCAATCCTTGGCCTGCTAGTAACTTTGCTCTACAGCAGCTTCTCCCAAATATCCAGAACCTCGTTGAGCGTAGAGAAGTCCCTGCGGGGTCGTGAAGAATTACGTCTACTTATGAAGGTAGTACTAGACGATCTGCAAGCAATGCAGTATTTATCTCGCCTTGTCGAATTGAATGAATCAGAGAGCCCTGGGGTACAGATTGATAGTTTTGAGACAGGTTTAATTGCTAGGCTAGTTGAAGGCCCTCAAGGAGCAGAATCTTCTTCAGCAATTGACTTTCATGCTGCACGGCGTGCTCGCTTTTATCCAGAATGGCGGCAACAAGACCCTAGGCTGCATGAGATCGGTTATTGGATGCAGGAAAGTTCTGAAACAGGTCGTTGGGAGTTATGGCGCAGAGAAGATTTTTATGTTGATCCCGATTTGTTTGAGGGCGGAAGAGATTACATGCTGACTGACCGTGTGACTGGATTTTTGGTTGAATTACTTGAGCAGGAAATTGAACTAGCTGATGGAGGAACCCAAGAAAAATTGGGTAAAAGTTTGGGATACTCAGGAGTCAGTTTGTGAACGGAATACTGAAGACAGTAACTCATTTTGTCTGCCTAGAGCAATTCGATTGAGTATGGTCTTAGAAGATGAGGATGGACAAACGCTGGAAGAATCTCTGACGATCAATCTATGCGTTCGTCCATGTAAACCGGAGTGGTTCGAATGACTGCAGTGATTCAGGAATGTTGCTCAATTCCTGTTAAAGAACGATTTGAGTCGATGTAGCTTTGTATTGCTTGAAGAATCAGGTCAGTTTTACTTAGACCGGTCTGTTCGCAAAGCGCTTCAACTTCTTGAAGCATCTCATCAGAAATTCGAAAGCCCATGCGCGTCCTGAGCGGCTTGTCAAGTTTCAGAGGTCTACCCCTTCTTCTGGTTTCCTCGACAAGACTATTTGCGCAAGAGTTATCATTATTAGAATTGGTAGATGGTGGTAGTTGACTGATGTCATTTCGTACAGCTGGGGTGGTGCTATCGAAACTGACTTCATTACGGTAATCCATAGGAATGACGAGACCATTTCTATTCTCTCAGAGTTTGTTCAAATGTTACAGGAATCCACTTTCCTGCCAATAAAGCAAGTTAGGGACAATGAAAAAATCATTGTGTTCCTCCTTGATCAGTTGGTGTTGGTGCTGTACGGCTTACAATTTTTTACTCAGAAAGTAAGTTGGTTGAAGGCAGCTTCACACACTGACCAGATTAAAATTGAGCAGGACATGGGGTTCCTGCTTTTGACGAGCAAGACCATATAAGTTCTAAAAATTTGCGAACTAAGTTTGTGTTCAGTTTTTTGGTGTTTGAAGTTCTCATTAATTTCTTTTTTCCAAAGCGTGCGAATATGTCGAACTTGTTCTGGAAACAGGCTAACCGAGGTTTGCCTGACATCCATAGTTTCTTGCGAAATGATCGCCTCAATCTTCAATATTACGGCACACTTACTAGAATGTTGTTACTATCAATGATGGGCTCGACTTGTTGCATAGGTATTGAGAAGCGAAGAAATAAAAGCAATGATTTAATCAACCTGAGTTCAAACATTTCGATTCAAACACCCTGAAACTGCTTACCAAAGTCGAACAAATTTTAGTCAATTAAAAAATACTAAATTTTTTACTAAATTGCAACTGTAATTGCAAATTGAACTTGTGGCAGCAAATTATGCCCAAGGTCTTTGATTACAATATTCACTTGAAAAACCATGCCACGTTCGACAATTTTAATTGTAGAAGATGAACCTAAGATTTCACAACTATTAGGGGATTATCTTCAACAGGCTGATTACGAAACAAGAGAGTCCCTAAACTATGGTCAGATTTGGAGCTGGGTGGAGCAGGAAGAAATTAACCTAATTCTATTGG
The DNA here is from genome assembly GCA_000224765.2 of SAR324 cluster bacterium JCVI-SC AAA005. GTDB lineage: Bacteria > SAR324 > SAR324 > SAR324 > NAC60-12 > JCVI-SCAAA005. The sequence goes on from AGAU01000122.1 coordinate 3,013, forward strand.
ACTGGATGTTGCCGGGGATGAGTGGGCTTGAGATCTGTCAACAACTGCGCACCATCTCAACTGTGCCGATATTGATGATTACAGCACGAGTGGAAGAAATTGACCGTCTTAGAGGTCTGGATTCCGGAGTTGATGATTACATTTGTAAGCCATTCAGCCCCAGAGAGGTTGTAGCTAGAGTTAAGGCAGTCCTGCGCCGAACGTGTCATGAAGATCATACTGAACTAACAGTTGGTCCACTTCACTTGGATCAAACCACCCATCAGGTTTGGGTAGACGAGTCGGAAGTTGTTCTGACTCCCAATGAATTTGGAGTATTGAAGGTTTTGTTACAAAGGCCTGGAAAAGTATGGTCACGAGAGTCGTTACTACAACAAGTTCAAGGGTATCAATTCAACGGATATGACCGAACAATTGATACGCATGTGAAAAACCTAAGAAAGAAGCTGGCTACACACGGTTTGGAGTCTAGCATCGTGACAGTTTATGGGATAGGGTACCGATTTCAATTACTGGAGCATTCGAAAGATGAGTAATTCTGAACAAGTTCGGAGTAAGCTAGATATTTTGCGGGAGGATATTGATGAAGTTGATGCTCAGTTGCTACGATTGCTAAATCAGCGGGCTGAATTAGTGCTCAAAGTCGGAGAACTCAAGAAATCCAATAAATTGGCGGTGGTCCATACAGATCGAGAACAGGCCCTGTTAGCAAGATTATGTGAGCAAAATTCAGGGCCATTGCAGATGGAAATGGTGGTCCAACTATTTCAACACATTATTGACACCTTGAAGCAACTTCAACGCTGAGCAGATATCTTTGAAAATCCCTCTTATTTTTGAATTCGCTTCTTCCATTTTAGGTTCGGAAACCCAATTGCTAAAACATCCTCCAACTTTTTGACGAAGTGAGCAGTGATCCCCTGGCGAACACTTTCATCAAGATCTTCAAAGTCTTCTTGGTTATCAGCTGGGAAAATCAACTCTCTGATTTTTGCTCTCCTTGCAGCAATTGTTTTTTCTTTAACTCCTCCAATTGGTAACACGACTCCAGTTAATGTAAGTTCTCCGGTCAAGGCCAAGCTTTTTTGCAGAGGTGTGTTGAAAATAAGAGACAGTACAGCACAGGCCATCGTGATTCCAGCCGATGGCCCATCTTTGGGCGTAGCCCCGGCTGGCACATGCAAGTGAATAATTCTCTCCTCGAAGAATTCTTTGGCATCTGGATCATTCTGTAGCAACGATCGAACGTAACTGTAGGCAATCTCAGCTGATTCCTTCATTACATCCCCAAGTTGGCCAGTCTGCTTGAGACCTCCATTTTTGTTAAAAAGTGAACGTGCTTCAATATGTAGAGTCGCACCACCCAAGGCTGTGTAGGCGAGACCCATCACAACTCCTACTTTGGGCTCAGTGAACGCCTGCTCTTCTGTGAACGATCGTTTGCCTAAGTATTCTTTCAGATCTTCTTTGTTGATCTGAACTTCTGTTTTCGGATGCTCCGTGCCTCGCCAAGTAATTATCTGACGGGCTGCTTTGCGCATCATTTTCTTGAGTTGCTTTTCCAGGTTGCGAACCCCAGCTTCGCGTGCATACCCGTCAATCACCTCTCTTAGAGTGTCATCACCGATTTGGAATTCCTCTGGCTTCAGTCCATGAGATGAGAGTTGACGATTGATCAAATGTTGTCGGGCAATCTGCAGTTTTTCCTCGAGGATGTAACCTGAGAGCCGAATCACATCCATCCGATCTAGCAAGGGGCCAGGTATCGTGTCTAATTGATTGGCAGTGCAGATGAAAAGAACTTTTGAAAGATCAAAACGCACATCTAAATAGTGATCCAAAAAGTCTTTATTCTGCTCAGGATCCAAGACTTCCAACAGGGCAGAGGCAGGGTCCCCACGAAAGCTACTACCGATCTTATCCACCTCATCAAGCATCAATACAGGGTTTGAAGTTTTACAAACTTTCAGTGCTTGAACAAACTTCCCTGGCAGAGCTCCGATATAGGTTCTACGGTGTCCCTTGATTTCTGCCTCATCTCTCATGCCACCAACGGAGAAGCGGTAAAATTTGCGATTCAGACTACGAGCAATGGACTGGCCGATTGAAGTTTTACCGACACCGGGAGGGCCAACCAATAGAATGATGGTACCCGAGAGATTTCCATTCATCATTCCAACTGCAATCAATTCAAGAATTCTATCCTTGACGTCGTCTAATCCGTAATGGTCTGCCTGAAGAATTTTCTCTGCCTGTTCAATATCCTCATTATCCTCAGTTCTTTTGCTCCAAGGAAGGATGGTTAGCCAATCTAGATATGCTCTCGTCACATTAAATTCTGGCGAGCTTGGTTCTAGTAGGCGAAGTTTTTCCAACTCCTCCTCAATCCGCTCGGATGCTTCTTCACTAAAGGTGAGTGCCTCCATCCGGTTACGGAATTTTTCCTCTTCACTCTCTTTGTCATCCTTACTTAAGCCCAACTCTTTCTTAATTTCCTTCAGTTGTTCCTTGAGAAAAAATTGACGCTGTTGTGTGGAAAGTCGATCTTCAATCCGCTTGTTGATTTGCACTTGGATTTTGGAAATCTCCAACTCTTTCTTCAAAAGAATAAGCGCTAATTCAGCCCGCTCCAGCAAAGGACGAGTCCCTAAAATCTTTTGTAATTCCTCGCCGCTCGACGTTGTCATTGAAGAGGAAAAGTCAGCAAGGGTGCCAGGTTCCTTCAAGTTGATATTACCCGTCAATAAAGAGAGTTCTTCTCGGAAAAGTGGCTTAAGCTGAACCAGTTCTTTGATGCAGTTGATAATGGAAATGGAGTAGGCTTTTACCTCTTCATCATTGCTAGTCGGATCATCATACCAATAGCGAACACGGGCTCTTCGTAGGGATGTTTCTGAAAGCTCAACCACTTCAAAGCGCTCCATGCACTGAACAAGAAGTTGGGCAGGTGTGTCTGGCTTTTTATTGACCTGCATAACTTTGCAAGCCACACCAATCTTGGCGAATCGCTGGACTTTGAATGATTCTCCTTCTCCCTCAGTCTCCTCTGCGAAAAGCAATCCTACATATTTTTGCTTCTCGCTTAGACTCTCGAGAATGTTGTTGACCAATTCCTCATTGCTCAGGAGGATTGGTACCATCATTTTGGGGAAGAAGGGACGATCGAAAAGAGGAATGATGATGAGTGATGTTGGTAGGAGGTCACTAGCAACAATGATGGATGTTTCTGAGGATTGTGGAGCATTTTCCTCTATGGTTTTGGTTTCTTCACCAACAATGATGATCCCACTGTCTACCTCAGTTAATTCTCCATTGTCTAGTACGATGGAACTTTCGGAAGACTGAGATGATTCATCTTGTATTGACTCAGCCTTTTCCTCAATAAGTATGATGCCGCTGTCTGTTTTCTTATCTGCCATGATCTCCGTTGCTGAAAATAGTGTCTTTGGCTTGATGTCAGCCACAGGCAATGTTTTCTTTTCAGATCAACATAAGTGTGGAGAAGATTCAATGGAAACCCAGTTATTTTTCTGACAGATGCTCTGGAATGATACTCATAATGTAAATTTCATTGTCTTCAACATAGCCAATTTCCAACAGGTTCCAACCCAGTTTTTCGTAAAAAGTTGTGTGATCAAGTGTTAGTAGATGCAGATGAGGGATTTTCAGGCAGGCGGCTTCACGGACAATTCGTCGAACTAAGTAGGTCCCTAAGCCCCGATGCCGGGCAAAGGGCATTACCCACAGACTGGTGAGCCATGGATTGTATTGTTGAATCTTCTGGTAGTCATAAACTTCCAAACTGACCGAACCCAGCAATAGATTTTCATCAAAGGCGATAATTGTAGTTGGTAATCCTTGCCGATTTTTCGTATGTTCCCAAAGCTCTTCAGAGGCTTGTTGACGGCCCCATGTATCGACCAGATATCGCCATTCCTCCCTGTGCTGGTTCGCTAACTCCTCAACCCATTCTGGATGATCAGCGAGGTAGCCTATACTTAGAGAACTATCCACGCTGAGGACTCGTTACTATGGCGCAGTGCCTCAAGGGTACGCATGTTTCCCACAGCATCCTCCAGTCCATAAGGGACCGGTTCATCATTCAGAATTGCTAAGGAAATAACCTCTCCTTGAAGGGTGTACTGATCACAGATGTCCATATCTAAGACCTTTGAATCAGTTGGTTCAAACCTTCCCTGAGCACTATGAGTCCAAGGATATAGACTGACACGGCATGGCCGATCTGGTGGAGCATTGAATGGGATGTCAATTTCAACACGACCATGAGTGCCTAGGATATTGACACGCTGATATTGAGCGAGTTGGGTGGAGCAAGCGAGCTTCACTTGCAGACCATTTCCAAAATCCAGAATCCCAGAAGCTAATCGATCTGTTCCGAAAGATGGGTCTTTATCAAAAAGGCCCATCACTCTCTCAGGTTCTTTGTCACAAATCCAGCGAGATGACGACACACAATAACAGCCAATATCTAGAAGGCCTCCCCCCCGACGTCGGACTGATTACGAATATTGCTAGCATCCATATTGTAGTAAGAAAAGAAGACTTGAACCATTCTCAATGTTCCTATCGTTCCTTCCATGATCCATTTTTTTGCTTGGACCCATTGTGGATGATAGCGGTACATAAAGGCTTCAGCAATTTTTAGTTGCGGAAAATTTTTGGAAAATTCCAATAGTTCCATGGCATCTGCTTCATTTACTGAAATAGGTTTTTCGCATAGAACATGTTTACCTGCTTCCAGAGCCTGCTTGGCTGGACCTATGTGCATGTGATTGGGTAAAGGAATGTAGATCGCGTCTACCTCAGGATCTCTCAAGAGCTCCTCATAAGAGCCATAAGCCTCTGGGATGGCTAACTCCTTTGCATAAGCTTTTGCACCTGCTAGGGATCGGGAAGCAACAGCACTGACTTCAGCATATTGGCAACGTTGCATTGCTGGCAAAATCGTTCTACCAAAATTAGCTGTGCCAAGAACTCCCCAGCGAACTTTTTGATTTTTTTTATTCATTCAAACTCCATTGCATGAAAGATTCGGTCAGCGTTTATTCGAGCCAACTCACAGAAAGTATCTAGTTGGGCAAAGGCAGACGGATCTATCTTATACGCTTGTTCAAGGCCTCCAATTTCTTCCAGGATCCTTTCTACTTCTTGCCTCATGTAAACCGTATAATCCACTGTATATTTGCGCACCTCGCTAGTAACAATAGGTACTCCCTGTCTAGGATTAACTGTATTTCCGTCAAGAGACTCCGGGTTTTTCCGGATTTCTAGCCAGCTGTGTCTGTATCCTGAAAGAATGGTAACAGTCTTTCAGGAAATGCGAGATCTCTTGTAATCACTAGTCTTGTTGTGGAAGCCATAGAACAATATCTCCGGGGCCATCGGCTGGACCTAAATAAATAGCCTCAATCTGCTCACTCCCTGTGACCTATCCCTTCTTCTATTTTGTATCTACTTGAAGACGTCTCTACCATGGTCTTCTATAGCCTCAGCGGCTAATTAATGAACCACAATCTTAGCTACTTGTTCTTGTCAATAATTACTACCAAACATTTCTTTTCCCTAGGAGTTTTTAAGGACTGCATATTGGATAGGCGGATCAGTAATTTTCTTAATTTCTTCGTGAAGCGCTCTAGCTAAGAGATAGTTGTCACTTGTGTTCATCGCAACGACACCCCCCTCAGTGATAGTGAAAGAGAGATTATTATTGCGCCCTGAATTCTCATAACTTGGAGGTGCAGTCGCACCGATGGCAGAACAGATATTTTTTGTTACTTGCTACGGCAGTTTGAAAAGCATGGATGACGAAGCAAAGTCTGGTGCATCTACGGGCAAATTGCCACCACGCCGTACAAAAAAACCATCTGCATAGTTACTGACACTTGAGTAGCCCAGATCCATGAGCATCTTTGCTGCAAGTAAGCTCCGCTGATTGATGCCATAATATACAAAAACATCTTGTTCAAAAGAGTGGAAAACCTCACCAACACGAGATTCCAACAATCCTTTCGGAAGTATTACATTTTGAGCCGCATCAATGGTGCCTCTAAATTGATTGATTTCATTTAAATTACGGACATCAATCAGAGTTAGATTGGAATTTTTTTCAAGTCGTCGCTTTAGTTCTGCGGTGTCTATGTTGCTAATCTTAGCTTAGACTTGCTGGAGTGACTCTGGCTCTATAGGAATACAATCTGCTCAGCTTCCATCACTCTAAGAAATTACTGTAAACACTCCAATCAAACTGAAGATTTGTTTCTTCTTAAGATTTATTTAATACTCAGATAAATCAAAAAATAGTACGCAAATCTACAATAATTTGTTGGAAAAGAGTAGGTTGCTTCGAATAGATCCGATAAATTATATCAGAAAAGTAAATTAAGGAGGTACTTGCAAAACGTTTAAATTAAGTTCAAAAAATTCTGGCCACTTCTGAGGTAAGATCAAACGTCCGTTTTGGATTTGGCTCGCAAAGGAAGGTTTGAGCAAGTCTTTCTCAAACCAGAAAGCTGTATCAAGACCAACAGCGGGTGCTTCTGACACGTAGGAAGAAGCCAGCAATGCAATCCACAGGTGACTGATGCCGCTTTCAAAACTGCTACTCAAAACTGGTAGGATTCCAGTTGATTTCGCAGACTTTATCCACTTTAGAGTTTCTTGCCACCCACCTAAAATCGCAGGTTTGAGAATATATGCATGAAGGTTGTTTTGAATCAATCTTTCTAACTCTGGATCTCTCGACAAAGTCTCGTCTAGCGCTAAGTTGACCCCACAAGATTTCTTAAGTTGTGGCAGTTCTCGGGGATCTTGCAGAGGCTCTTCGCAGTAAGCCAAATTACAATCTTCCAAGGCACATAAGACATCTTCTGCTTCTGTCAGCGTCCAAGCTTGGTTTGCGTCAAGGCGAATTTCTACATCAGCCCATTGTCTTCGAACCACCCGAACTTTCTGGATATCCTCCTTCAGTTCACCACGGCCTACTTTAATTTTGATGGTCTTGTACCCAGCAATTTTACAGCGTTGAATTTCACTTTCTAACCCTTCTGAGGAACAGTCCAGCAATCCGTTTAAAAGGACAGGGAAGCGAGGTTCAGGATTCAAAAACTGGGCTAAAGAAGTTTTTTGTCGCAGAAGTTGATAATGAAACGCCAGCATTTCAAAACCAAATTTTACTGAAGGCGCGAGTGCCTTTGGATAATTGAGTTCAAGCCAGCTCTCATTGCTAACTTCCAACTCTCTAATAAAATGTGGGAATTGATCTTGAGCTAGTAATTTGGCCTCATCTAAACTTTCTGAATGAAGCCCTTGTAAAGGAGCAATCTCACCGTAGACAATGCCAACATTGCTTTGCCAAAACAGCAGGAGACCTTTACGAGAGGAATCTGATTCTTTTTGGGTGGTAAGTCTATTTCGAAGAGGTAGATGGTATGGTAGGAGGTTCCAGGTGTTTTCGGCTATCAGTGTTTCAAGTGTTGTGCGATTCAAAAATTCACCGATCCACTTTTTCAGAATTGGCTTTAGGAGTAAAATTCAAACAGGGTTTACCCGAAACCTGCAAAACATATTGCGAGGGCTCCAACCGTGATTTGAATCCTAGTTTATGGCAACCATATGGTGCATTTGGATCCCAGGTGATATGATAAGATCGACAATGGCGACAGGATGCAGGGGGCGTAGGTTTAGACATTTTTCAAGGCAGGTTTGCTCTGAATTCTGAATTGAGGACGCTTGAAAAGGATGAAATGCAAGGAAATTGCTAGAATAGCAAAATCTCAAAATTTAGTTGTCTTCTAGATAAGCAAATTTTGTCCCTGTCTCATCTCCGAAAGCATCCGGGATTTTTCTTTAGATTTACAGATATCAAAGTGGTGAGAATGATGGTTCCGACCTGTAATCTTTATTTTTGATCATCCTTGTTCGGGGGTTTTCAGAACCTCAGCAACTTCTTTTTGCATCTCCGGCAAGATGTCATTGTGCAGAAATGTTCTACTGACAATTTCCTTGAAAACAGGCCCTGCGACCTTACCGCCGTAGGGAGAACTCCTTGGATGTTCAATCACAACTAGCACAGTGAGTAGTGGCTGTTCAGCCGGGACATAGCCATTGAAAAAAGCAATATGCTTTCGGTTTGAGTATCTGCCGGTTTTTTCATCAAAAACTTGAGAGGTTCCAGTCTTTCCAGCAACCTTGTAACCTGGTATTGCTGCTTCCACAGCAGTACCTCCTTTCTGTGTTACGCTAATCATCATTTTCCTTAATATTTGGGCCGTTTCAGCAGAAATCAATTGCTTTGGAACGTGAACTCCAAGTTTTTGTGAAATTTCTCCTTCCTCATCAAGGATCTCCAGAATGATTTCTCCTTCCTCACTGAAAGCATGGTCTACGATATAGGGATGAACCCATTTCCCATCCGCAGCAACGACGTTCAGTGCACTGATCAGCTGCAAGGGAGAAACTAAGATGCCATGGCCGAATGAAATGGAGGCATGATCAACTCGAGTCCAGCGTTGTAGTGGTAATACGCGTCCAAGTGCCTCACCAGAAAGCCCAGATTCTGGTCGGGATCCAAATCCAAATCGACGAATGTATTCGTAAAATTTCTCTGGCCTCAGTAAGGTACCAATTTTGATGGCACAGATGTTCGAAGATTTTTGAATGATCTGCTCGATATTCAAGTTTTCATGAGGTGAAGTGTCGTGGAAATCTTCTCCAGCAAACCGAAAGTAACCATTTTCACAGAAAAATTCTTGTTCTGGTGTAATAAGCTTCTCTTCTAGAGCAGCTGCAATGGTGAGAATTTTAAAAGTTGAACCAGGCTCATAGCCAACGGTTACAGCACGATTCAGAAAAGTTGATCTGTCAAAGTCCGTGTATCGATTTGGATCGAATTGTGGATAGGTTGCCATTGAAAGCACTGCTCCTGTCTGGGAGTGCATTACGATGGCCACTCCGCGGTCAGCCCGGGAAGTCTCGACCCCACGTTTTAGCGCGGTTTCGGTATAATGTTGAATGGTGTTGTCAAGTGTCAGTTGAATGGAGTGCCTCCGAGCTTTCATATCGTGAGGCAAGGTATGGGGAATCACTCTTCGAGTGCCGTCCCTCTCAACGACAACTTCCTCATGCTCTCCGGCCATCAAGTTTTGATACTGGTACTCTAACCCTTCCAACCCTTGTGAATCGACTCCGGTGAAACCTAACAATGCACCAGCCATCTCACCATTGGGATAGACCCTTCTGTACTCTTCAACAAAATCTAACCCTTCAAAGTCCATTGCTTCAATCTTTTTAGCAACTTCTGGGGGCAATTGGCGCTTTAGCCAGACAAAAGAGCGTTTTGTTCTGAGAGTTCTAAGAAGTTTGTCCCGATTAATTTCAAGTAATGGAGCAATGCGAGTCGCAATCGTGTAAGGAGAATCAATATTTTGTGGTCTCGCGTAGAGCGACTGTACTGGGACTGAAACAGCGATCCTTCGGCCCTGGCGATCTGTAATTGTTCCCCTTCTAGGTTCCAGGGTAATTCTGCTTTGCTGTTGGTGGCGGGCGCGGTCTAAAAAGTAATCAGCTTGCAAAATCTGCAAGTAGAACATGCGACCCAATAAAATTACCAAACAGCTGGCTATCACTAGAACAACCGACAGAATTCGGAGATTGAAAGTGTATTGTGAAAATTTGGGACTATGGGTGCGAGACTTCATCTGATAAGAGAATTTCGCTTTTGTAAAGTTGAGCAGGATTGGGAAGCCGCATCTGCATTTGGTTGAGGGCTACTGTCTCGAGGCGTTGAGGTCTGCTCAAATAATCGGCTTCAACCCTGAGCATCTCTAGTCGCACGGTCATCTGCTGATGATTTTTTTCAAGTCGTAGCACTTCGTAACTTTTTTGCAGGAAGTTAATCCACTGCCAGAGATAAACTAGACACCCAAAAGTAAGTAGAATGGCCAGTAAGACCATGGCACGAAAGGAACGGAGGGTCCCCTTCAGTAGAAGAGCTGGGTCATGCCAGAGGAGTTGAACTTTGAAGATTTGAGATTTACGGAGGAGAGTCTTCATGTCTGGGTGAATTAGTATTTTTATGGAAGCTAGTTGTGTTGTAATCTCCAGACTTCCCCCC
>AGAU01000121.1 GCA_000224765.2 SAR324 cluster bacterium JCVI-SC AAA005
CACTTTTGTCTCGCAAGAAGGACCCGCCACTTTCCCCCACCTTTCTCGCTTGAGACCAGTCCATGACTGCTTTTCAGCAGAGTTACTGCTCCTGGCTGTTGAACATTTTTAACTGAGGATAGTTGGACACAAGCCTAGAATAAGTCCAAAGAATCTTTTGGAATTCGGACTTATGCTTTCAAACTCGCCCACTTTGGATGCTGTTTATGACAGCAAGTGGCTTTTTGCAACCCCCTGTTTTAGCCTTTTCAGGGCGTTTGATTCACTGGCTTGGCTTGTAAATTCAAAGTTGATGATAAGGGCAAAATGCCAGATACGAATGATTTTAATAAAATAAGTGATGTAGCTGTGGCAAGCGACAGGAAATGATTTTAATCCCTGCTGCATTTATCAACTTCTTGTCTTATCTTGGTCAACATTGCCAAGAAAACAAATTAGAAAGGAGGTAATCATGCGCCTTGCCAGTGGAGGTATTCAACACGAAACCAACACTTTTTCCACCACGCCGACGA
>AGAU01000120.1 GCA_000224765.2 SAR324 cluster bacterium JCVI-SC AAA005
ATTAATTTCTTCCTTTGGAACACCAAAGATGACGAAGGCCAAGTTGCCTTTATTGAATTTCTGATAATGAGTAAGATTTGGAAAATCATCAGATGGCATTTTCAACATCTCCCAAAATAGTATTTTACATAATTAGATAAAATTCGTCGGTTTTTCTTTATTTTACGAAAAAACTGCTGAAGTGTAGAATTTTCTATACTTTTAATAAAAATCCTTAATCTTGTCATTCTCTGGAGGATATTCTTTTTTGCTTACACCATGAGAGTGGATTATAAGTTCTGCAAAAGCAATGAAGGAAAAGATCACTGGGACCCAAGGCTGTACAAATAAAAAGACAACTAATTCATTTTCTTTAGTTGAATCTATGTTCAGATATCGAATTAAATTGAAATAAGGCAGGAAAATAGAAAAAATTAAATATACAGACATAATAAAATTACTCCACTCTTTTATTTTTCCTTTTTTATAAAAATAGTATTCAATAATAACAACTACTAAAATAGTATGAGTAGCGATGAAAATACCTATTAATCTAACAAAGTATAAGTTTTTCCAAAATTCAATATCTAATTGATTTGCAATCATAAAATATGGAGATACCGCCATAAATATGGCAACCATATTAGATAGGATAATAAAAATCAATCTTCTGGTATCCGTTATATACCAATCGCCTTTTTTTGATAATACTAATGATACTGCAATAACTTGAAATCCTAGGATTCCTACAAATACTTCTGAAATTAATCCAAAATATTCTGGTACAATACTAAAATTCATACCTAAATCTTTTATTATGAATAGTTAAATTAATTAGCACTTTCAATCCATTCGGAAAATCATCAGATGCCATTTTTAGACTTCTCTAAGATATTTTTATAAAATCAGACAGAATCTATTAGGTGCTGGAGACCAGAAGTTATGTAGGCTGAGGGAAAGATTAGTTTTATTAGAATTGGACTGTAACTGGAGTAGATCTATTTATTGTAGTTCCATCCCCAATTTCTCCGAAAACATTTCTACCCCAGCATTTGATAGTATTATCAGAGATTAGAGCGCATGTGTGATGACTAGTACTGACAGAAGTTGCATTGGAAATCCCAGAAACGGTGACTAGAGTAGATCTGTTGGTATTTGTTCCATCTCCTAGTTGTCCGTAACGGTTATCTCCCCAGCATTTGATAGTATTGTTGGAAAGAAGAGTACAAGTTGCGTATCCACCAGCAGATATTAAATCAATATTTGATAAACCAGAAACAGTGACTGGAGTAGATCTGTTGGTATTTGTTCCATCTCCTAGTTGTCCTGAAGCATTAAGACCCCAACATTTAACGGAGTTATTAGAAAGTATTGCACACGTGTGTTCCATTCCTGCTGCTACAGAAGTAGCATTTGAAATTCCAGAAACAGTAACAGGGGTAGCACTGTTATCTGTGGATCCATTGCCAAGTTGTCCATAATCGTTTTTGCCCCAGCATTTGATAGTATTGTTGGAAAGAAGAGCACAGGCATGCATATTACCTAGAGAGATAGAAGTAGCATTTGAGATTCCGGATACAAGTACTGGAGTAGCACTATGTGATGTATTCCCATTTCCTAATTAGCCTTCTCTACCCCATCCCATACATTTGATCGTACTGTCTGCTAACAGTATACATGCAGATGATCCACCTGCTGCTACAGATAAGGCGTTAGAAATCCCTGAGGGACTAACTTGTGAAACTTGATTCGCTTTACTCGAATCATATAGAGCAGTACCGTCTCCACATTGTCCATAATAATCTCCTCCCCAACATTTTATTGTACCATCGGATAGCAAAGCATAAGTAGTATAAGATGACAAAGAAATATCAGTTGCATCTGAAATGTTATTTACTTTAACTGGGCTAGTTCTCATACCTAGTGTATCAATGCCTAGTTGGTACGCAGCATTATCTCCCCAGCATTTTAAGGTTTTGTCCGATAGTAACGTACAAGTAAACCAGCCATTATTTAAACCAATTGCTAGACTAGTAGATATCTTTGATGGATAACTACTGGAAAAATTCCAACTAGAACTAGATCCCAAAGCATTCCCGGCACTATCTTTTACTCCAGTTCCTACAGTCACTGTATAAGTAGCATTATGATCTAGATCATTAGAAGGATTAAATGTCGCAACATTGTTATTGTAAGAAACTACTCCACCTAAACTGTTTCCACTACTATCCCGTACAGTAATATTAGTGGTATTGATAGTAGAAGAATCCATTGATTCATTAAATGTTATCGTTATGTCGTTAGAAATCGAAACACTGGCTGCGCCACTGGATGGAGAACTGACAGAAATAGTGGGAGCTGTGGTGTCGGGAGCTGAAGATGTAGTAAAATTCAAAATGGAACTAGACCCCAAAGCATTTCCAGCACTATCTTTTACTCCTGTACCAATAGCAATTGTATAAGATTTAGAATAACTTAGATCGCTAGAGGGATTAAACGTGGCAACATTACTACTGTAGGAAACTACTCCGCCAACAGCATTTCCGCTACTGTCTGCAACAGTGATATTGGTAGTATTAATAGTAGAAGAATCCATGGCCTCGTTAAAAGTTATAGTGATATCACTGGATACAGAGACACTGGTTGCACCATTGGAAGGAGAGACAGAGGAAATAGTAGGAGCAGTAGTATCTGTAGGTTCTGGAGTAGGTTCTGGAGTAGGTTCTGGAGTAGGTTCTGGAGATATATATACATTTTCTGGTGTAGACTCAGAACCCTCAGAACATCCAGTCTGTAATTGATTCTCTTTAGAGACATCTGCACAGCCAAAAACCAATAGGATTCCCAGTACAATTAATATTTGCTTCGACATGCTTCCTCGTCTGTCTAGAGACTTCAGCCATTGAAAATCAGGTATTTGGAGTCTGTATTTCCTCTGATAAATGCTCTTGTAATCTAGAAAAATCAAATTGAAAGACAAGGGTACAGATACACCAAGAGCCTTGCGCCTCCTCTTCCTGCTTCTTCCTGCTTCTTCCTAGACAATAAACTGTAGAATCTAGTAATTCTCCTAGGTGCTTTTGTAATGCTTACAGAGGCAAAATCCTTAATCTCTCCTTTGCTGCCGAAGATACCCCTACCTACTTCCTGCCCCAGTCAGACTTTCAGCAAAATAGTCGATTACAGTATAAATTCTATTTACTACTAATTAACTGAAATAAAATATCTTTTTAAAAATAAAAGATAATAACATCCCTACTGTAAATACAATGTGCTGACAAAATAAAAAAAGATCGGAAAGCTACTCGAGTAAGCAGAAAAGAGTCTGCAAAGAAGACTTAGAAACAGAAAACCCCTGTAGTCCCGCACTCTAGTAGATGAAGGAATACAAGGGTTTCAATTACGACAATTATCTGTGGAAAAACAATTGTCTGCAGATGCGGTTTTTGGGCACATCAGTGTATATATAATACACTACTAGTGTCCTTATCTCAATTGGTCTTTATCTATATTAGATAACCAAGATCAACACTTGCCGCATCCTTCCAGCCTACTGATTTTCTACTGGTGGTTGTCTTTATTTATGAAAGATGACTATGAAAAATAACCCAGATTTATCAGCACCAGAAGTGTCTTTTGGAGATAACTATGTCTTCAAAAGTCACCAACACATCAGTCTCTCCAGCATTTACAGGGATTATATCCGTAATCCAGCTGCAGAGCATGTAGAGGCCATAAAGGATCTACGTGAATACGTTGAAAAGAATATCGAGATAATTAATGCCTCTAGCAGCAATAATATCAAAAAAGAAATAGAATCTCGTAAGGCCAAGCTTCCTGTATTTACGTGGTCTGGGACGTTTGATAAATGCGAAGGCATACCAAAAAACAATACTCTGATACACCATTCTGGTTATTTGCATGTCGACATTGACTGGAAGGACAAACCCAGAATCGAATCGGAGCAACTACGTGATAAATTAGCTAAAGATCCACACATTGAAGCTGCTTTTCTAAGTCCTACTGGATTAGGGGTAAAATGTGGTCTGCGTATCCCTCTCTGTATAGATGACGTAGCCCACAAAAGGGCTTATTTTGCTGCTGAGAGATACTTTAAGGAGACGTATGAGCTAGATATAGATCCCAACTGTAAAGACATTAGTCACAAGTGCTTCCTAAGCTTCGATCCCCAGCTTTGTATTAATTCTCATGTAATTCCTCTGGCTATAGAAAAATGGCCACCAGCAAAGAAAAAACAACACTTGCCAATAGCTATTACGTATCAGCAACCGGCAGATGAAGACTTGGACAAGCTTCTAGGCCGTATTGAGGGTTATGATGATTACGATAATTGGATAAGAGTTGGCCATGCTGTCAAACAACGCTGTGGGGATGCTGGTTATGATTCTTGGGCGAAATGGTCCTCTCGTTCCATTAAATGGGATGATGCAGAGGAACAAGAAAATCGTAAGCGTTGGGAGAGCTTTAATCCGACAAGTATTAAGGGCTTAGAAGTTTTAAAACAATTAGCAAATGTAAGTATTGGGAATTTCCATCGGAAACCAAATCGCAATGGGGCCCCAGTACTAGTTCCTAATATGCACAATGTGTTGGAAACGCTTACTTTGCGCAAAGAGCCAATATGGTACGACACTTTCCTCCAGAAAATCATGACAACTTTGGGGGATGAAAAAGATAATCGCCCCCAAGAAAAAGAATGGGCTGATGAACTGAATATAAAGCTCACTATTGCTTTTCAGAATGAATGCGAAGGATGGCACATGCTTAGTGATAACACTGTAGAAAAAGCTGTTAGATCCTACGCCGATAAGCACAAGAGGAACTGCCTAGTTAATTTGCTAGACAGCTTACATTTACATTGGGACGGCAAAACCAGATTAGACAATTGGCTGATTAACTATTGTGGAGCAAAAGATGATGTGTATGTACAGGAAGCAGGTAGATGCTGGTTACTAGGTGCTGTATCTAGGGCCTACAGTCCAGGCTGTAAGTTTGACAATTGTCTGATTCTGGAAGGTAAACAAGGAATTGGAAAAACAACAGCCTTGGAAATTCTAAGTAATGGCTGGGTGGTCCAACTAAAAACATTCAATGACGAAAAGGCCATAGAAAACATCCAAGGCAAGTGGATTATAGAAATAGAAGAACTTGATGCCTTCAACAGATCTGAAACAGAAACGATTAAGAGTTTTATTTCTGCAAGGAAAGATACGTATCGTGTTAAGTACAACAAGCACTCCGAAGACAGGCTCAGAACCTGTGTATTTGCTGGTACTACAAATAAAAATAATTATTTACAGGATGAAACAGGTGCCCGACGTTTTTGGCCAGTCTGGTGTAACCAAATAGATCTAGAAGCATTGGAAAATGACAGGGACCAAATACTGGCAGAAGCAGTACACCGCTATAAGGAGGGAGAATCTGTATTAATGCACAAGGAAGCAGCTGCACTGGCCCTAGAGAATCAAAGTGCGCGTTACCAAGGACATAGTTGGGAAGAAATAATTAGTGAATACTGTGAGGACAAGGAGGAAGTGACACGTCAAGAAATATATGAAAAAGTTTTAGGAATTGGTCCACAACAGTGGGACAGAGGTAAAGATACGATAATTGGTAAAATTATGAGTCATCTAGGCCGGCAACGTAAGCAGCGTCGCATAAATGGAAGTAAGCAAAGCTATTATGTAAGAGCTTCTTAATTTAGTGGATTATCTATTCAAGCTGTCTAGACCTGTCCAGACTTATTTAAGAAGTCTGGACAGCCGCAAAGGCAGTAAGCACCTGCCCTCCAAGGGCTTTGTCCAGACTGTCTAGACTTACTTCTATAAATAAAAAATATAGGTATAAAAAGTAGTATAGCTGATGGGGGGG
>AGAU01000119.1 GCA_000224765.2 SAR324 cluster bacterium JCVI-SC AAA005
TGCTGTTTCAAAAAAGGGTTCATTGAATGCTTTGGGAGGTGCTCAAAAATCATCACAGCTGCAGGAGATGTCTGCCTACCTAAAGATTGTTTCTCGGATGGAAAATCTGAATGCTCGCCAAGATAGCTTACCTGGAGCAGCGATTCAGGGTTTCATTCAAGGTCTTGAGAAACAGGTTGTTCAAATGAATGATCACGAAAAAGCTCTCCTACTGAGAATTCCTGAAGTCAAATCGTTAAACGTCAAGAATACCGAAGAACTGCTAAATAAAATTGAAGACAAACTAACGGATGGAAAAGCGGGTTTGAAGTTGTTTGAATTGTTGAGACAACCACAGTTCGTTGATTTGATTGACCCAAGTCACAAAGTGCAAACATATGATAGTAAAGTTTTGGCGCAGCCTGCAGTAACCAACAGCGGGCCTGAGACATCACAACAAACCCAGCAGCCAGTCCCAATAATCATTCAGGATGAAATTGCAACATCCTCAAATCCTGCCCAAACTAAGGTGGAGACTTCAACAGTGAATCCACAACCTACCAACGGCTGAGCTACGGCGCTTTAGTACCCGAAATAAGACTAAAAGTTTGGTCTGTTGAAACCAAAATTCATCAAATTAATCTCTTAATTAGTCCGAAGACTTTCACTTTCTCTGAATCCACCATCTATTGTGCCATGGAGACTAATTTTATATCAGGCTGCCTTTTACCTTAGCTCATTACTGTTGTGGCAAAGGATTCTGGAAGTCTTTGTAGAGCAGAAACAGGAAACTTAGATTTATCATCAGGAGCAAACCCAGCAGAAAATGTATATTTGCAGAGTAGAAGATCCCAGCAATTGCCGCTCCAGCAAAATGACCCATAAATTGGCAAAAATTGTAAACACCACTAGCAGCACCTTTGGTTGTTGGGTTCGTCAGCCGAGTAACCAGCGAAGGGAATAGTGGTTCAAAAACATTAAAGCCCATGAAGAACAGGAAGAGCCCTGCTATCAGTAAAAAAAAGTGCTGAAATTCGTGAAAAAAAGTCAAACAGAAAACAGATGCTATTAAAAAACCAACTCCTACAAACATTACTTCGCGGAAGCGATTTTTGGTCTCTGCTACAATCGCCGATCCGACCATGATCAAGCCCCCACTCAAAAGCATTGGAAGATAGATTTGCCATAGCTCAGAACTTATCCACCCTTGCGTTGCAAGTTGGATTGGAATCATGAAGAAAACAGCTGAAAGCCCAGTGCTGCAAACAAATGCCCCGAAATCAATTGTGCGAATGGAAGGCAAGACCAACACAGATTTGATCATGTCTAGAGTTGGGGTGTTTGAGCTTCTGGATGAATTTTCAGGTTCAGGAACGAATCTCCAAAGTATGAATAATCCAATCGTTGCCATTAGGGAAATGAGACCGAAAATCCCGGACAATCCCGCAAAACTCCCCAAAAACGGAGCTATGAAAAAAGCTCCACCAAAAGCTATCCCAATGCTTGCACCGATGCCAGCGTTCGCTCTGGTGCGAACTTCTGGTCTCGTCAGATCTGCGATCAGAGCAAAGACAGCAGAGCTGATGGCACCAGCTCCCTGTAGCAAGCGAGCTACGATCATCAAATAAATGTTGTCAGCAAAAGTGGCGATCAGGCTGCCGATAATAAACAATAAAAGACCAACCATAATGACCGGTTTCCTGCCTATGCGATCACTCCAAATGCCAAATGGAATTTGCAAAATAGCCTGGGTCAGCCCGTACCCACCAAAGGCTAGTCCGATCAACAATGGCGTGGCGCTGTCCAAATCTTGAGCTAATATGCTAAAGACCGGAAGTACGAGAAAAAGCCCGAACATCCGAAAAAACATGATGCTACTTAGGCTTAGAATACTGCTGGATTCCAAAGGGGTAAAAACCGGACGACGGTCGCTTTTAGGCATTAGATTGGAGGACTTTTGGACTACTTCGACAGGTGATGGCTTATTGGAGCCATCGTAGCTATTTATTATGTGGGCCAATGATAGAGGATTAAGTACACCAACACCCCGGTAACCGAAACATACATCCAGACTGGGAAAGTGTATCTTGCCAGTCGGCGGTGAGAAGTGAAGTTATTTGTGGCAGCAAAGTAGAGAGTTGTGAAAATCATGGGCAGCATGACAGCGGAAAAAACAATATGGCTAATTAAGATGAAGAAATAAATTGGTCTGATGAAGCCAGAACCTTCAAAGGGGGTATCTCCTTGGAAGTGGTGGTAGACCAAGTAAGAAACCAGGAAAACCGCAGAAAACCCCAGTGCTGTTAGCATCATTCTCCAATGACGCTCTTTATCTCCTTGCTTGATCGCAATGACTCCCAGAGCCAGAAAGATTGCGCAAGATGAGTTCAGCAGTGCATTGAGCGCGGGCATAAAGCTCAAATCCATTTCTGTCTTAATACCAGTACTCTCCTTAAAATAGAGCAGCCATAATAGGAAGAGAAAGACGAGAGTGCTGACAGTGACAATTGCACTTATGGCTGTACGGTTGGAAAAAGGGAGAGTATTCATGCGGCAACTCCTGCTCCAGCTGGACGTGCAGTTGTGTGTTCGGTCGTAGCCAAGTCTCTTTCACTGGACAAGAGCGCAGATTCACTAAGTGCATATGTTATCAAGCCAACCAAGGTCGCAGCAATAGCAGTATGCAGAGCAGAGACGGGGACTGGTATCCGGTAGAGAGCATTGACTACACCGACTAAAATTTCTAGGGGAATCATAAGTAGAATTGCGGAGCCTACATGACGAATTCGAGGTAGAGGTGAATTTTTGTTTAGTTGCCAAGCCATGAACATTAGCCAAGTTCCACCAAAAATAGCGAAGAACCGGTGCAACATGTGAATCCATTCGTTGAAGTGATTCGGCATGAATTGTCCCACAAAAGCTTCTGGAACATTTGGACTTCCATCTGGTGCGGGCATGGCTATGGAGAAAGGAGCGCCACTATGGCAGCCAGGAAAAGCGGAACAGGAGTAGCCGGAATAGGTTGTGCTGTTTTTTCCACCTGAAATTAAGATGATTGTAAGTATTAGTGCCATTCCGGAGATTTTCTTGGTCATTGGGCTCCAACTGCTCCACCGGAACCAACTAAATTTGCTTGGAAATTTGTTAAGATGGAAAGTCTTCCAAGCGAAATAAACCAGCAGTGCGAATGTAAGATTTCCTCCAATCAAATGACCTGTGACGATGTAGGGATTCAGCAGCATCGTCACAGTTAGGCCTCCAAGGATTCCTTGTATCAAAACCATCACCAAACAGACCAGGCTGAGATTTCTGTATTCACGATAGTGAGGACGTGAGAAAGCTAGTGTAACCATCAAAATAATTAATATACCAAGCACAGCAGCAACGAAGCGATGGCCGACTTCGAGCGCAATCTCGTAGCCAGGTGGTGGGATCAATTGTCCATAACACAGCGGCCAGTCTGGGCAAGCTAGTCCAGCACCTTTCAGCCGCACGAAGGCACCAAATGAAATGAGAGGCCAAGTTAGAACCGCTGAACACAGAGCAAGCCATTTCATCATAGAAAGTTACCTTTAGGAAAGGTAGAAATAGTTTGAAAATATATCTTATAGGATTAACCAATAAAGGCCTTAATAACAAGCCAAACACCAAAAATTAGGGTTTGTAATTTTAGGGAGCGTTTCTGTGTGGTTGTATTTTCTGACTAATCTAATAAAAACATTTTCTAGTTTCAACTTGCCCTCAAAAAAAATAAGATTTAGAATCAGAAGTTTAATTTTATTCAGAAAAACAAATTTCGATTTTTCTCCTCAGTTAAAAAATCTCGATGCCTTATGTTGTCACGGCACATTGCAATAAATGCAAGTATACTGACTGTGTGGAGGTCTGTCCGGTAGAGGCCTTTCACGAAGGACCAGAAATGGTCTATATTAACCCAGAATCATGTATTGACTGCAACGCCTGTGTTGAAGAATGCCCCGTCGAAGCAATATATGCCGATGTGGATCTACCTGAGAAATATCAGGAGTATTTAGAGATCAATGCCGATAAGAGCCAAGAACTTCCTGTGATCAGTGAGAAATCAGATCCTTTGCCTACCGCTAGAACCTTGGAGGAGATCAATGCCGCAGGCGATTGAGTGACATGGAAAGATTTGTTCAAGTCTCTGTGTTGTCAGAATCTAAGGTCTGGACTCAGAAAGGTAAACTTACAGTGGATCAGATGCCAAGGCTGAGCGATGTTTTGTTGGCAGGAAATTCAATCCTAAAGTATCAAATTAATCTAGAATGGGAAAAAGAACAGGTGAGCTGTTACGGGAATCTTGCAGGAACATTGTCAATTTCTTGTGATCGTTGTGGTCAATCCCTGAAATTTGATGTGGATGAAGAATTCACCTTCAAAATGCTTCCCGAAACAAATCTAGAATCACAAAACGGCAAAGAAATATTATTAGAAGATGAAGATTTGGATATCGATTTCTACAGAGATGACCGAATTGATTGGCAAGGTATTCTAGAAGATCAGGCAATATTATCCCTTCCGATTAGGAACTTGTGTGAGGAGCAGGGACAACCAGCCTGCGAAATTCCATTAAATTCACACGGAATCAAAAATCTGAATACAGAGAATCCATTTGCCAGCCTAATCAAGCCGGGTTGGCAAAATAATTGATCAGCCCCTCAAATACATGGAGCAATTATGGCAGTACCAAAACGAAAAATTTCTAGAAGCAGACGTAATAACCGTAGAGGTCATGTCAACGTCACAGTTCCCGCTCTTTCCAGTTGTACCAATTGTGGTGAGATGACACGTCCCCATCGAGTTTGCCAGCATTGCGGATACTTTAAAGGTGTCCAAATTATGGAAGTTAAACAGCAGTTTTAATCATCATTTAAATCCTCCGAGGGGATGTCCATCCTCTCATCCAACCCACCATCTTGTACAAGCATGCCAGTAGCGGTTGATGCGATGGGGGGAGATTCCCCGTTATCCATCCAGTTGGAGGGAGCCGTACGAGCTGCCAACGAATTGGGAATAGAAGTAGTTCTTGTCGGTCATGAATCGCAGATCAAGGACCGACTCAAAAACGTGCCATATTCAGCTAACAAAGTGCGTATTGTCCACTGTGAAGAGATGGTGGAAATGCATGAATCCCCAAGTCAAGCATTGCGGCAAAAAAAAGATTCTTCAATCCGTGTTGCAATGGATCTGCACAAGTGTGGAGAAGTTGACGCTGTCGTGAGTGCTGGCAATACTGGAGCTGCTATGGCCACTGCCAAATTTGTTCTAAAATCTATTCCAAAAATAGATCGACCTGCTATTGCTACCCTCATGCCGAGCACACAACGCAACCATCCCTTCGTAATTTTAGATATTGGTGCCAATACTGATTGCAAACCAGAGTATTTATTGCAATTTGCGCTGATGGGGGGAGCTTATGCTCAAACGATGCTGAACATTGATAATCCACGAGTAGCTCTTCTCAATAATGGTGAAGAAGAAGGTAAGGGTAATCAAAACCTTAAGGAGACTTATCCGCTGCTCAAAAAGAGCACTCTAAATTTTTATGGGAACATCGAAGGCAAGTTGATGTACCAATCCGAAGTGGATGTGGTGGTATGTGATGGCTTTGTGGGAAATATCACTCTGAAAGTGGCAGAGGGAACATTTGATTTTGTAAGGCAGGTTCTCAAGGAAGAAATTGAGAAGTCTTGGGTGGCAAAGTTAGGATATTTGCTGATGAAGAGGCCGTTCAAGACTTTGAGGGAGAGGGGAGATTACACTGAGATTGGGGGAGCCCCGCTTCTCGGAGTCCAGGGTACAGTTGTCATCTGTCACGGTAGTTCCAAGCCTTACTCAATTAGAAATGCAATTCGCCATGCTGATAACTGTGCAAGTATGAAATTGAACGATAAAATTTCCTCCCTTGTTCTAGACAATCAGAATCTGCTTTTGCCAAGTAACAAAACTACCCCAATGGTTGCGACCGGATAAATCCTCAATTTTGTTGCAGGTGCATTTTCAATTGCTCCTGTATAAATTCTTCGCATAGGTCCCAGTGCATGTTTTCTCGCTTTAGCCTTTCGTACAAATTAAAGAGAATCTGAAACTGGTCCATCAAGGTGATCCCTTGATTGGTGATGTCTTGTGGCAAAAGTCGGTGGCGCAGTAAACTTAGAGTGTAAACTGTCTCTTGGTAGGAATTTTTACTCAGCAGTTTCTCATCATAATCGTGCATCAGGTAACAAAATAGGAAAAAGCCTTCATCATCTAACTCCCGGGCCCATTGCCATGATTGATCCTGAAATTCATGCTTACCAAGAAACTCATCCCTAGCTTGATGAATCATCCCATAAAATTCGTCTTCTTCCTGCATTATTGCTCAGTTCGATTCAGCTGTAATAGGGATTTGATCCACTATCATGATCGGTTGCATCATGGATGGCAACGATATCGGGTACACTCTCTTTCATCATTACTTCTACGCCTTGCTTAAGAGTTACGTCCACCATTCCACATCCTTGGCATCCGCCTCCAAAGCGCAAGAATACCTCACTATTTTCAATCCTACTGAGACTGACGACACCTCCATGGGAAGCAACCATAGGATTGACTTGTTCATCCAAAACTTGACGCACTCGCTCTTCGAAATTTCCACGTAGCTTTCCAATACCTAAACCTTCATTAACTACCTCAATCTCTCCAGTGACTTCGTCGATTTGGATTTCGGTACCTTCAAGAAAGGGCAGTAATGAAAAGTCCATCCAGAAGACAATTCCTTCCTTCTCGAAACGTTGCATTTGCCCGGTATCGTCGTCTTTCAATGGTCGAAGTGCATAGACGCCTTTAGTCGGTGATTTTGGTTCGACAGTTAACAGCCATCCATCTGCAGCGTTCTCGTGCTGAGATTGTAATTTTTTCAAAGCATCAGAGCTAGTGGTGAAAAATGACTCATCCACTTGTTCATATAGATCCAAGAAGCGATCCACATAATAGAAGGTATCAAAGCCATTATCGTAGAGAATTTCAGCTGCTGTTAGTGTTTCTCCTTGTCCTCCACCATAGAGTAAGATATCTCCAGTGAACGGCATTTGGTATATCGAATTTTCGAAGTGCTCAAGGGGAAGATTATGAGCACCAGGTAAATGAGAAATTTCATAATCTGCTGCATCCCGAAGATCAAATAAGTAAACTCGCTTCGCAGTACGGCGTTTTGCGAAAAAATCCTTGACACTCAGTTGATAATTTTCAGGATGGAATAACTCATCTTCAGTACTTGAAAGATCCTTGAATTTGAACATGGATCACCTGTTGAGGAAGGTTGCTAATGAATTAAGAATATCCCAAGGGGTGTTTGCTGTCAATTTGAGCTGGTTGACATGTTGAAAGATTCTTGGGGTTATAAAAAAGCCTAAATATTCTGAGTTATCTTTTTCATCTTTGCCAAATATGAGGGGGTATGGAAAAGATAGACACTAGGTGTCCCTAACGGAGTCTGAAATCTTCGGCAACAACTTATTCAAGAACTTAGTCAGGGCGAGAAATCATCTCCGATTAAAGCAAGGTTATTGGTAGGTTGAAGACGTTGAGGAAATGGCAACCCTACCCAAAACGAACATATGATTAATGGTGAGCCAAAGATGGGCCAGAGATACTCCAAGTAACCCTGATTCCCTGTTGTTTTAGGCATTACTCAAAAATGTTTTGGTAGGTTTGGTGTTGGTTACAGAGGTGTTTTCAGAGATCTCTTGCAGAAGTGCCTGTAGAGGATGCATCGGGCGGAAGCCAGAGAAACGCTTCACTTGAGAACGACAAGAATATCCTGTTGCAAGAATTGTGGCCTGTTGAGTTAATTCGTTGGGCATGTGGTGCTGCCAACTCATTTTGAAAATACCTCTTGATTCTTCGTAGTGTTCCTTCTCGTGGCCATAAGTGCCAGCCATCCCACAACATCCTGTTGCCTCAAGTTTCAGATCGAGACCAAGAGCCTTGAACACATTTTGCCATTGTTGTTGGGACTTAAGAGCAAGAGTCTTCTCTGAGCAATGACCAAGTAGACGGTAGCTTCGCAGTGGTTCTAAAATCTGGTTTGAACGCAATTGATCAGTCTGCTGCACTAACCATTCTTGAGGCAGCAGTATGTCAACTGGTAACTGCTTTATTCCTAATGACTTGGGGTATTCGTCTCGGTAAGTTAAAACCATGCTTGGTTCAATCCCAACGATTGGAACTCCCAAAGTGGCTAGTGTTTGGAGCCATTCGGAATTCTTTCGAACCAACGGATCAAACCAATTGAGCAATCCCTTTATATGTAGTGGTTTACCATTTGGACGAAATGGAGCCACACAGACACGGTAGCCTAAGCTTTGAAGTAATTTTACAAAATGAATGACTAATGGCGCTTCGTAGAAAGAGGTAAAAGCATCTTGCAAGAGGATAACAGAGCTTTGATTTAGGTCGTTGGGTAACTTGCTAAGTTCTTCAATGGTGAGCAACCCTTCCACTTTTTTGAGTTGATTAGCTAGGTTGGGAGTGCTCAGAGCTGGAGCATCAATGAGTCCCACCAGTTGTTTCAATGCTTTTGTCGACAGAGCGTTACCCAACAAAGCATTCCCAAAACGAGGAATCTTGGAGAGGATTTGCCCACTCCATTCAGTAGTCCCAACGAGGTAATCTCGCAATGGGCGCAGATATCTACCATAATATTCGTGCAAAAATTTAGAACGAAACTCTGGGACATCCACATGCACCGGACACTGAGATGCGCAGGCTTTACAAGCAAGACATCCTGACATTGCTTCGAAGACTTCATGTGAGTAGTCGTATTCTTTAGCCTTCTTGGCGGAATTTAAAAACTTTGCAGCCCGCCCTCCGGAGGATCTAACCTCTTCGGGGTCTCCAGCCAAGCTCAACTGCCGAAGCCACTCTCTCATGATTCCTGCCCGACCCTTTGGTGAGTGAATCCGATCACGAGTAATTTTGGATGAGGGGCACATCACGTGGTTTGGATCATAATGGAAACAGGCTCCATTACCATTGCAGCTGATGGTGACTGCAAACTCCTCCTGCCAATTGGAGTGAATTTGACGATCTCGATGACCTCGAAGTGGTGCTTCTACAGAAACCGTTTGTTCTTTGGATTCAAGAGGCGTGACGATCTTACCGGGATTTAATTGATTGAATGGATCAAATACTTGTTTGATCTTGCGTAACTCCTGATAGAGGTCCGAACCAAAGTGCTCTTCTGTATATTCAGTACGGAATCCTCTACCATGCTCCGCCCACATCACACCACCATATTTGCGGACTAATTGACATACACCATCTGAAATTTTACGAACAATTTCTTCATCTTCGGTGGTCTTTAAGTCCAGCGCAGGCCTAACATGTAAACAGCCCACATCCACATGACCAAACATGGCGTATTCAAGCCCAAAACTTTCCAACAAGTCACGAAATTCACGAATGTAAGCAGCCAAGTTTTCTGGAGGGACCGCGGTATCTTCAACAAAAGGAATAGGCTTCCGTCGTCCTTTGGTATTTCCCAGAAGGCCCACCCCCTTCTTTCTTAAATTCCAAAGATCTCTGATTTCTTCTGGGATTTCAGTTCGATAAAAGCCCGTAGCTTCCCCAGATATCTTTTTTCTTTCGTGGATTATTTGCGCAAGTTGATCAACCTTTGCTCTCACTTCAGATTTTTCATTGCCTGAGAATTCAACCAAGTTGATTGTACGGGTTGGGCGAAGCCCTTCATCGGCTACAAAATCTTTAACTCTATGGTAAATTTCATCTTCCCGAGCAAGGTCCAAGATTTTTTCATCAACTGTTTCAATTGCAGTGGGATCAGATTTGACAAGAATTTCTGCGGCTTGCAATGCATCGTCAAAACTCTCGTACTTGACAACAATTAATTCCTGAAAGGCAGGAAGGGGTGTCAATTTTAGCTTTGCTTCATGGACCAACACCAGAGTCCCCTCGGATCCAGCAAGCAAATAATTTAGATTAAAAACCGACTGCTGATCCTTGCCGTAGACACCAGCTAAATTGTAGCCCGTCATGAACCGGCTCATTTTAGGAAAAATCTCTTTGATCAGTTCTGCTTGGCGACAAACAATTTCGTCCACAACGCGATAAACTTCCCCAGTTCTGCCAGAAGCTTCCTTCCAGAAAGTCAACTCTTTTTGACTGAGAGGAACTGAGTGTAACTCCTCTCCACTAGAGAGAAGACAAGAGAGCTCAAGCAAGTGATCACTTGTTCGTCCGTAGACTCGCGAGCCTTTTCCACAAGCGTCTGTATTGATCATGCCTCCCAGAGTCGCTCGGCTACTGGGAGAAAGATTTGGTGCGAAGAAAACTCCATGGGGTCGAAGAAAATCGTTCAACTGATCCAGCACAACACCAGGGCCCACTTTGACCCATCCCTGTTCTAGGTTCAATTCTCTGATATCGTTCATATGGCGGGAACAATCAATCATGATCCCATCAGTCAATGATTGCCCGTTTGTCCCTGTTCCACCCCCTCGAGGAGCAAAACTTATATCCCAAAATTTCTCATGGGCGGCTAGCTTTAGTAAAATTTTCAGATCTGACTTGTCGATCGGAAATACGGCTGCCTGGGGAAGAATCTGGTAAATACTATTATCAGTGGATTGAACCAAACGAGTGCTATAATCAGAGCGAATCTCTCCTCGAAACCCTTGTTGGCCAAGAGTTTCCAGGAAAGCTAGATAACGACCTTGTGCTGGTTCTACCTGTGAAAGGCGAGGAATCATATTGACGATAGAAAATCTGAGAAAGTGAGTTCAGTTGTCGATTGAAACCAACTCTACATCGAAAATCAAAGTGGAGTGAGGGGGAATTAAATCACCGGTTCCATTGGCTCCATATCCTAATTTGGATGGGATTGCTAACTGCCATTTAGAACCGACGCTCATCAACTGTAAAGCCTCAGTCCAGCCAGGAATTACACGGTTTACAGGGATGTTTAGTGGCTCACCGCGGGCGTAAGAACTGTCAAAAACTTTGCCATTTACCAGTCGACCGATGTAATTGACCACTACTCTGTCTTGTAGTTTGGGTTTGGCTCCAGTGCCCTTTTCAACAATCTGGTATTGAAGGCCACTGGCAGTAACGGTTGTCTCTGATTTGGCGGCATTCTCTTTCAGATAAGCCTGACCTTCATCAATAACGGCTTGAGCAGTAGAAGCTCGAGCCTGTTTTTCTTCTTCGCTGGGAAACATATCACTAAAAATATAGTTAAAAACCAAAAAACCACCCAAGCCCATCATCAGGAAGGCAGTTACTAAGCTATGCTTTTTCTTGGGAGGTTCCGTAACTTCTGTTGTTTCGGTCATGGTTTGGTAAAGGTGGAACGGAAATTACAGGTCACTTAAGAGAGCAGTGGCAGCACGACGGCCTGATCGCATTGCACCCTGTAGGGATGAATGCTCGCGGTGATCTCCGCATATGAATAACCGCTCATTGACTTTGACGGTTTTTTCAGTGAATTGCAACGCAGGGGGTCTTTGTTGTGGTAGAGCTTGAGGCAGTTCGTAGCAGCGGATCAGTCGCCAGTTGTCAGTTATTTTTCCAAACCAATCCAACAATTGATCACGGACTGCTTTCTCCAATTCTTGCTGATTTTCAAAACGTTGCAGGACGGAAACAGATACTAAGTCCTTGCCGTCTGGCGCATAACTTCTGCTCACACGGCTGTTGACCACCAATTGATTAATTGGGCCGACTCCATCACCATTTAGCATTAGAATAGGATGCTCAGTGTGAGGAACTTCATTAGCCTCAAAATATAGGCAATATGTCGATTGAAATTCTGGAGGGCTAGTGCGTCCCATCAGTCGATATGCTTCAGGAGCAGATGAAGCAATCACTACAGCGGAGCCTTCGACATCCTCCCCACTGCCAAGAGTTATGCTTTGGCCTTCAATTTTCTGAACCGGACTCTCGAGTTCAATCGTACCTTTAGGTAAGTCTCGAGCTAACTGATCTGGTACGGCTTGCATGCCCTGAGCAGGAAGTGTCACCCTTCCGGATGCAAAGGTTTTATAGGTGAATTCAAGCATCCGACTAGATGTTTCTAGCTTCGGATCCAAAAACACACCGGCAAAAAAAGGCCTAAGGAAGGCATCTATGAATTTTTTTGAGAAACCAGCTTTTTCAAGGTACTCACGAGTTTGAATTTCTGGCTTTGAAAAGATCTCATGCAAGCTCATCGATGAAAGCTGGCTGCGCCAACGCATCAACTTTAGCCCATCACCAATTGAACTGAGCTTGGATCGGAGGGTCCATGGAAGATGATGAGGCTTTCGAAAAGGATCAGCCATCAGGTGAAAATCACCACACCATCTAACTAAGGCTCCTGGGTAGAAAGCCTTCAGTTGGAGCCCTCGGTACCTCAACATTCTGCGAGCTTCAGAATATTCGGTCAAGAAAACTTGGAAGCCACGATCTAACAAAAAACCATCCACTTTATCGGTTCGGACGCGCCCACCAATTCCATCAGAAGCCTCAAATATTCGAACCTTCCGGCCAGCTTGGTGTAAATGGATCGCACAGCAAAGGCCCGCAATTCCAGCGCCAACAATCAGGACAGGTTGTTCTTCCATGGATGCAAACTTTGAAAAAATTAGATTTGGAAAAACAATCAAAGTTAACGAAAATCAGTACTCTTGCAAGCGGTTTCCCTGAAGAAGCATCCTGTCAACAAGTTCCGATTATTCTGTATCACCAGAATGCCATTTAGGACATAACTTGCGAAAATTACACAGAGTACACTGCGTCATGTCCTCTGTAAAACCGAAATCACTCTCGTCAGCTTGATTTTGTTCTGGTCTACTCAGTAAGGTTAACATTTTCTTAATTGAGTCTGTGACATAGTTTTGAACTCCTTCGAGGTCTAGAGATTTGCCTTCGTATTCCCTAGTTTTTCCAGTTGTCAGAAAGACTTCTTTTAAAAGAATTTGGTTAGGTTGGATTCCCCATTTCTCTGATGCGTACATCGCATAAATACCCATCTGCAGTGAATGGTCTGCTTTTTCTGATTTGCCAGTTTTCCAATCCAGTAGAACGATTTGATTATCACTGCGATAACAGGCATCAAGAGAAACCCAAATTTTGCATCCATCGATTTGAAACGAATTCAACTCCTCAAGTTCTAACCATTCGGAAGGGTCTAGATTTTTTAATTGATTGAGTATAGGAAGTTGATAAAAATTCTTCACGCAGATTTGAGCTTGATTGGCTAAGGTACGCCATTCCTCATTATTGACGGGCAGTTGGTATTCATGTTCAACCAACCCCATAAATCGCTTAGGCCGAACCCGATAATTTGCATCTCTTGAGTCTCTGTAATCCTGACGCAACCGATTTTGGAGACTTTCAGCGACGCTCTGATAGCTTGGGAGTGATTTTGATTTCCTTAGGTGCTGCAGAAGTTCCTCAAGAACTTTGTGAACCTTGACACCTATCCAGGCAAATCGATTATGAAGCTGTTTTAGTACGTATATTTCTCTGGTTCTGGAATCAGATTGCCAATCCCAACCTCCCCAAGAACCATAATAATGAAACCAGTAACGCCTAGGGCAACTTTGAAGCGTCTCATTTCGACTCTTTGACCAACTGAATTCATTACGCAATATTCCCATGGCTTTAGCATTTTTTGGAAGGGAAGATTTTAGATATGAAATGTTCTTTGCACATGCTGAGGATGACTCGACTGTCACTAATCTCAAAACAGTCTGACGAAGCCTTGGTTGAATTACAAGGGTTGAACTCCGTCAAGTAAGCGCATCATGATGGAATTATATCTTATTAGAAGTAGTAAGACCGAAGAGTGGGAGAATGGGGTGCGGAAAGTGAGCTTTGCGTGTGATGACCCTGATATTCACGCATTTGCGTGGGTAGATCTACGAGAGCGCTTAAGCGGAATTCAAATCATTTTTCGTGAGAGAGTGTTCGAATGGGATAAATCATCTGGAGTCAGTCAGGGGGATACAAATCGTGAAGCTATTATGGAGACCTATGGTTATCAGAAGGGTGCTAGATCAATTCACAATCAAGTGCATAGCATTGGTCAATCAGACTTGGCTCTTTTGAAAACTTTACTGTTCCCAGGGGAATGGGATTTTTTAATAAAGAGTTGCTTCAATGTTTTGGAAAAGGGGAATTAGTCTTCACATACTTCTTCTTGCCACGGTTAACATCTTGAAGGCAGATTTCTTCAAATGGGATGTGGTAGTCTATGCGGAAGGTTACGGATTATCCCATCAAGTTTTTGTTGTTCGGGAAGCGGGAACTATCTGGAAACAGGGTGACTGGATTTGTGAAATAAGTGATTTCTGGACTACGATCACAAGTGAATTCCTTCTGGAAGGAAAGACCTTGAAGTGCAAACAGGGCGAGACGGAGCATTTGGTAACAGTCACTTGCGATTTGAATAACAGGAGTCGCCAACACAATTCCTTTAAAGAACAATTCTCCCTAACGAACGCTGGATTCCATTTGGAACCTGAAGATAAAATTAATTCTGCTTATCTCCGCCTTCGCTGCTACTACTAATTTTTTATCCTAGTTTCCGAGTGATCGCACAGATTTTGTCCTTCCTTTCGCTTCAGATATTTAAGAGTTCAACTGTCCGTGAACTATGGGCAAAAAATCATAGGGAGTTTGAGTTCAATACTGGACCCTGGACGCCCCTACAGAAACCTACTAAAGAATCCAAGCTGTGTTTGATCACTTCGGGAGGGCTTCATCTCAACACAGACCCCCCTTTTGATACGAGTGACTCCAACGGGGACCCCACCCTCCGTACAATTCCTTTAAACTCTGATCAAAATAAATGGAAGATCACTCATAATTACTATGATCATTCGGATGCGGAAAGAGATTGGAACCTGATTTTTCCTTTGGAGCGACTTCGTGAATTAAGAAATTTTGGAAAAATTGGTGCTCTTGCCAACAACCATTACTCTTTAATGGGACACATCACTGGTCCTCACCTACCAACATTACTTCATCAGACTGCAAGAGAACTGGCGGATCGCTTACGGGATGAACACACGGATTTGGCGCTTCTTGTACCAGCTTGAGGACTATGTAACCAGACGGTTGGTCTGGTACAAAGAAATTTAGAAGCAGCAGGAATCTCAACCGTGAGCATCACGATTATGCGAAGGATCTCGGAACGACTATTCCTACCGAGATCCTATCACCTTCGCTATCCCTTTGGGCACGCCCTTGGTGAAGTTGAAAATCGAAACCAGCAATTGCAGATTCTTGTGGATTGCCTGAATCTTTTAGAAAACGCTGAAAAACCTGGGACCATCATTGATGCCCCTTACCTCTGGAAACGCCACCAATTTGAGGAACTTTTCCCTTCATGAATTCTTCTCCACAAAAAGCAGTTCGACAGTTGGCCCGTGAAAGCCGTTGCACCAATTGGTATGGCCTTCGTGGTACCTCAAAAACCATGTTGCTATCCGAGGTGATCCGACAACTTTCCTCAATGATGGTTCTAATCGCTGAATCTTATGAGAAAGCCGAACAACTTCAGGAGGATCTAGAATGGTTTCTGGGCCAGGAAGGTGTTCACCTGTTTCCTCAGTGGGATACTCTGCCTTATGACAACTTTTCACCACATAGGGAACTTGTTGGGAGGAGGCTGTCGACTCTTGAGGCACTTTTATCTGGCAAAGTTCGTTGTTTGATCACGACGCCGCAGGCCCTCATGCAGAAACTGATGCCCAAAGAAGAGTTCATTAAAGCAAGGCGGCTGCTGGAAGTAGGTGACATTGTTTCAATGGAGAGTCTGCTGCGTATTCTGCCTGAGATGGGATATGTTCAGGTAGATCGGGTAGAGGAAACAGGGGAATTTAGTACACACGGAGAAATGATTGATCTCTTCTTAGCTGAATTTGAAAAGCCTATGCGACTTGGTTGGAGACAAGATCGCCTATACACGATTCAACATTTTCAAATTGATACCCAACTCACTGACACTGGTGAGTTAGAGTCTTTGATAATTCTGCCTGTGAAAGAAGTTCTGTACAGTGAGAAGCACCGCCAGTTTGCACGACAACAATTAACCAAATACCGTGATCAAGTTGCAGAGAATTTGCGGCAACACATGCGAAAACGTCTTCAGGATGCGCAGTTCTTCCCTGGCATGGAATCTTTAATTCCGTTGTTTTATGAGGATTTAGACACCCTTTTGGATTACCTGCCAGAAGATATGTATATCGTCATGGATGAAGCGTCCAAAATTGCTGATCGCGCGAAACACTTCTACGATGAAGTATTTATGGAATATGAGATGAGTGTGCAGCAGGGCAATCTTACAGTACCTCCAGAGGCAATGTATATAGACCACAGACAGTTTCAGACAGAGATGGACCAGCGTGTTCGATTACGGTGTTTTCAGCAGCGTAAGAATGAAGATGATGAGTTGTTTGTCGGGCCATCAACTTTGTTCAATACAATTGATAATCGGGGTTTGCGTCAGAGCTTTGAAAAGGCTGGGGCTGTGTCTGCAGTTGGACATGTAATCAAATTAATGCATGAGTGGCGTTCTCAGGGTGCTCCGATTTTCCTTAATGCCAAGAGCCAAACGGCTGCAGATCATTTAAGTCAACTCCTTGGTGATCTGGGAATTGAAGCTATGGTGCCCAAAGGGGAACTGGATTCAAAGACTTTCCCGTGGCTTCAATGGATAGACTCAAAGAATGAACCAGTAAATCATCAGGGTACTTTACCAATATTTATTGGGCCCCTTTCTGCAGGATTCTGCTGGATAGAGGGGTCAGGTCAACCTGCTTTTGCCTTATTGACGGAAGAGGAGATTTTTGGTGAGAAGAACCGGCAGAGACGCTTAAATCGAGCCCAAATTCAAGTGGTGGGCAACTCTCTAGAGGATCTTAATGAGGAAGACCATGTTGTACATCTAGATTACGGGATTGGACGGTATATGGGTTTGACCAAAATACCAGTGGGCAAATCTGATTCTGATTTTATGGTCTTGGAATATGCTCGAAATGAGAAAGTTTATGTTCCTGTCCAGAAATTTCATTTGGTTCAGAAATATGTCAACGCAGATGGTCATTCTCCCAAATTAAACAAGCTCGGAGACAAAGCATGGATAAAGACGCGCAGCAAGGTCGCTAAAGCTGTAGAAGATATTGCAGAAGAATTAACGGAAATCTACGCTGCTCGTAAAGCTAGGAGGGGGTTCTCTTTTCCAAAAGACGACGCTGAAATGCAAGAATTTGAATTAAGCTTTCCTTATGAAGAAACTCCTGATCAGAATGAAGTGATTGGACATGTGAAGTTGGATATGGAATCTGAACTGCCAATGGACCGCTTGATCTGCGGAGATGTGGGCTTTGGTAAGACCGAAGTTGCGATGA
>AGAU01000118.1 GCA_000224765.2 SAR324 cluster bacterium JCVI-SC AAA005
TTAATTAATCGTGACCTTCTGGCACTTGAGTCATGCAATAAACTTTCAAAAAGCCTTAAAATTAAAGCTTTGGTGGAGGATTCCAAGAAGCAACTAACTTCATTTGCAACCGACTATACTAACCAAATTTTAAATAACCAGATTGAGATGAATAATTGTGAATGACTTTTCTGCAATTTTCCCTCAGAAAATTTCTGGGGCAGAGCCACCCAGCAGGATTTATGACGGCGAATGTAGGGATATGAATTTATCTTATGAAGAAATTGTTGACATAATCAGAACCAGCAATGGAGAAGTTTCATTCTCAAAGCTTAGGCCAGTGGTAAACGAGATTTTCAATTTCTCAGACGGATCAAACAGTATCCAGCAGATTGCACAAATGATAGGGTTACGAATATGACATTAATTTGAATCCAGAATTTGTCCATAGATTTGTATCTCAAATGGTCAAACTCAACATGATTAGTGTCTCCAACAACTAATTGATAGTATTTTGACAAATAAATTCTTAGTTGCTTCCTATCTTTTAATATTTCAAGCTTTTTGA
>AGAU01000117.1 GCA_000224765.2 SAR324 cluster bacterium JCVI-SC AAA005
TCTGCAATTGGGGAGTGAACTGGCAGGACGAAGGTGAATGGAAGTAGTTTCATGCGTTGTGGTTGATAATAGTATTATTTTAACAGCAGTTTCTTTGCAGTCTCTTTCTCGAGATTGTTCGCTGGTTTTCTTCTCAAATCTCGTAGTTCATAAGCATAATTTCAAAACTTGCGGTAGTCCTCCTTCTTCAGCCTGAGATTGCCTTCATCATCATGCAGAACCTGATCAAGACTTCCACCCAAATCAGTCGACAGATCATAATACCAGCTTTGCCATTCTCTAGTGTAGTCTCCATAATCAAGACCTGCTTTTTTATGGAGTAGTCGCCAGATCACCAGTTCGCACTGAGGTCACCTCCTACAGTCCTTCTGGGTTGGCTTTTCCATAAGTTTCCTTGAAACCACCTGAATTAAGTACAGTTTTCCGTTCGGATTGACTCGTTTAACAATCTTTGATGATGATGTGCCCGTTTGGTAGAACAGTGTTGCAGGAATTGTCTCCCCCC
>AGAU01000116.1 GCA_000224765.2 SAR324 cluster bacterium JCVI-SC AAA005
TTTACGCTGGCTGAGACCTTGATTGTGAAGTTCAAGAGTTGCCGCGCGGTTGCTCGCTGCATTTAGTTTGCGTTGCATGCTTACCTCAACTCGGGTTGGCTATCTAATTGGCAAAAGATAGAGCAGAGTAGTGCAGGATTTCTGAAAGTTTCCGGCGATGCTGTAGATGGAAGAAACGCTTTGCATAATCTTCCGCGTTGCTTCGGTCACCAACAAAATGGATTGGGACCCTGAACTTTTGTTGCCATGAGACGAATGTCGCTGCTGCTGAATTCTTGTTCATCTTGCTCCGGTAGTAGCCATTAACTAAATCCTGATAAGTTCCCTCCACCAATACCACTGCAGCATCAAAGGCCTGCATTCGTTCCAACTCACGCTCAAAGCGTTCACGGCTCTGCGTCATGCAGGAAATCAGTTCATCGACAGAGTTTTTTCTTGAACAAATTGCTCACCCTTGGGCACAAAGAAGAAATCGCCTGTTAAAGAAGAAGAATCCCAAGGGACTTGCCGATTATTGCTTGCCTGCTGCACATCAATCCGTACTCGCTTAAAGACTTCTTCCAATTTGAGGTTTGGGACCACCATGTGTTTCAAAAGACTGGATGTAAAGAGACCATTTGCCCCTTCTCCATCAGCAGCTACTTGTCCGGGGGCCGTAGCATAAGAAATGAAAGAACCTGTTGGCGCGTTTACCTGGGCTAATCCTAGATTTGCACTTCGGAAACTTTGGGGAAATGGGTTATTTCGACAGGCATCTAGGATGACCAAGTTCATATTATTGTCTGCTTCTTCCATCTGTCCTAGTAGTTTACCGACAGGCACTGCGTCATAGCGGACATCCGCAGCGGTCTGTGGAATGATATCTATTGGCAGCAAGTAATTCTCACCCTGAACCTGTACCCCATGTCCGGCATAGTAAAATAGACCTATTCCTTTTTTTCTTCTGAGATTATTTCCGAAATCGTTTATCACCTGCTCCATTTTGCGCTGGTTCGCATCAAGCAATGTTTTAACTTCAAAACCCAAACGCCTCAGGGTTTTAGCAATTTCCTTAGCATCGTTGGCCGGATTACGCAGTAGGGAGGTGTGTTCGTAAGCGGAATTGCCGATGACTAAGGCTTGCTTGTTAGAAGGACTAGGAATCTGGTCGACAGGACGGATAGCGCGTTTTTGGGCACCGGCTGGCAGAATGGACAATAAAAAATAGCAGAGTAACCAAACAAGAGTTCGCCCGAACATACTTTCTCCAAAGAGCAACCTTTGAGGGAATAGATGCGATTAGGGACAATTCGGGCAAGCTACTGCTGAACTACTATGCTGTCAAGCCTCAGGATGATTTATGGGGCTTTAGTGATCTTCTGTATCTTTCTGAGGCTCGCTCCAAAAATTAACCTGATTAAGTGAGGGATAATGTTTTTGCACCAAAAGCTCTGAGAGCTCCACTATTGATCACAACATACTAGTCGCTGGGGTTATTGCTTTAGCATACAAACCCGCTCTACAGCGATTTTGAGCACCCTAAGGGCTATGTTTAGTTTATTTTGGCCTACTATGCTTTCTTAGTTCAAAAATAGTCCATCTGTTTATGGTAAGTGTTTTAGTTTCATCCTGTGTTACAAGGCCCTACATTAACTACTTTAATTGAGAATAGTGACTCGGTTGCTAATACGATAATTATTTACAGAGGCCGCCCATACTCCCTAGCAAATTTAAGGTAAATAATATATTTATTATTTCAGCAGCAATATAAAAGTTTTTGAAGGGTTAATAGGAACTGTTGAAGATAAAATCTTAGGCCAACGGATACTTAATCCGTGGCATAATG
The DNA here is from genome assembly GCA_000224765.2 of SAR324 cluster bacterium JCVI-SC AAA005. Taxonomy (GTDB): domain Bacteria; phylum SAR324; class SAR324; order SAR324; family NAC60-12; genus JCVI-SCAAA005. The sequence goes on from AGAU01000116.1 coordinate 1,826, forward strand.
AAATAAAATTTCTATAAATACGAGGACACAAGCCAATAAATACGATCATTTTCCAAAATAGTAGTAAATATATCGTAATTACTTCTTGATATGGCCCTGAAAAATCGACTTTGCTCTTATTTGTGTGCCTACACTTCAACTTGAAAAACCAGTAGCGCCAAAGTACGCAGGCGGAATTTGGTGATAAGACCAAGTATCCTGCAGTTGCTCTGAAGTCATCCAAGTAGGTAAGGGTTTTTGACAGGAGAGAGGGTACAAAGTGACACCCCACCCCTATACGTTATTGAGTACAGGCTCTCCCCAATTTTCGATAATTTAGTTCGACAAGATAATAGATGAAAAAGGCTCTGGGTTTACCCATTCCAGCTCTTTAAATGTAGCTACTTTGCTAACAGTTACACCTTGCGCAAAGTAATCAAAGGACTATGCCCAGTTTCTTGGACAATACTCACCAGACCAGCTTCTTCCAAGCTTTTAAGGGCTCGCTGTTTAACACCACGGGATATATGGAACTTGTCCAGTAATTCCTTTGGTAGTGTAACAGAGTCTTTGCCGCACCAGACAGCTCTGAAG
>AGAU01000115.1 GCA_000224765.2 SAR324 cluster bacterium JCVI-SC AAA005
TCTGCTACTGAAGAAAGTCTGGAAGCCTGATGTAGATTTTGGAATCGATTTCCTCGCAGAAACCTACGATAAGCAAACTTGGTCTACCCAATCCAAGTTCCGATCAGACAGTGATTCTGCCCTGACTTACAAAGAACTAAATACCCCAAAGGATTGGTGAGATTTAAGCAGATTTGCTTACTAGGACTGACACAGCTTTGGTTGAGTTTGATCATAGATGTTTTGGTATTGGTAGGGAATAAGGCTGAAAACAAGCTGATGGTTTGAAGGTTGGTAATTATCTAGGATCAATTTTAATCTTTACCTTCTGATAGATAAAATTTTACAGTTCGCAAGTCTGAACTAATTTAAAAGGTGGGCGATACTCAATGGAATTATTAAGGATCACACTCTATTTAATAATCTTAATATTTTTTATTCCGTCAAAATCACACTCTCAAGAACCCTTTTTAATCACGTCAGAGTTACTAGAAATTATACCTAACAAACACCTCAGTTTTTTGGAAGGTTTCGACGAAAATGTTTCTTTTGAGACACTTGAAAGTGCAGAATGGTCCGAAAAAATACTGAATGCACAATCAATGGTTGAAGGCTACTGGGTTCGTTTTTCTGTTAAGAATAGTTTGTCAACAGATAAAATTGGCTTAGATCATAATGTAAATAGAGAAAAAAAGATTTTTACAAAAAATTCATCGGGAGTCACCGAATTCAAATACTGGAAATGGGGTTTTGATAAACAAGTAGAGGATTACCACTTTGGATCAAGCTTCCGAGTAATTGCAATTCAGAATGAAGTAACAACCATATATAATTTTTTTAGAAGTAAGCCTTTCAATCGTTTTATGGACACAAATAATTACCATCGTATCGAGATTGGAACCTGGCAAAACCTTCGTATTAGAGAAATCTCAAAATTGGTTATTGCAATAGGTTTGTTTGCCCCGGCTCTTCTATTTGGATTTTATTACTTTTTTGTATATCTGATTTCAGGCGGGAACTATATCTGGTTGTCTTTAGCTCTTTTGCAGATTTCTTTGATACAACTAAGATTTATTTTAATGGGGACGGGTACTTATCTATTTCATCGAGGCGATCTATTTTTATATTTCCCGTTGTTATTTCTGTGCTTAACTCAGTTCTTTAGAAAATCACTCTTTATTGATCTGAATTATCCAAAAATAAATAAAATATACATTTTAGGCATGATATTCTATGGGATAGTTATTATTTCTAATGTCGCGCTTTTATTGAATTGGCCTAGTGAAGATCAACTGAATTTGATTAAATATCCACCCGATAAGATGGGATTTGGAATCGTCAAGTTACATCATAACCTAATAGTATTTGCGATCCTCCTTTTAATATCTATCTTTATTTCTTTTAAATCTTGGCTCAAAGGTAGTGCCTCTTCTGGTTATCTTTGTTTATCTTTTATTTTACCTTTTCTTATACTTCCTATTGGACTTTTATTTTATTCTTTGTTCGATGGATTTAATTTTTATTTCTGGTCGACTCTTTTTCCTACAGCTGGGATCTTAACTCTTGGAATGTTTGTGACATTTGGATTTTCAGTTGCTCAAGGGATGAATGATCTCAAA
>AGAU01000114.1 GCA_000224765.2 SAR324 cluster bacterium JCVI-SC AAA005
TGTCAATGATAAGGGGGCATTTGCTAATACGATTGGTGAGGTCAACGAAACCTTCAGTATTCCTGTCTCACCATCTGTAGCAAGCAGTACTACTCAATTATCGCTGGAGTACGACAACACAATTTTTCTGAATGGAGCCAAGCTTGATTTACTCGCTGCGGCTTGTTATAGAGTTGGACCTAATCCGCTTGGGAAAGAAAAAATTGGTTGTATGCAGACTGATACGCCGTGGCGCTACGACCCTATGTCTCCACTGAATAAATTTGGAACAGACTCCCACAATACCTATACGCAACAGGATGGAGCCTATCATTATCATGGCAATCCTATGGCCATACACGATTCTTCAGGGCAAACTGCTTCCGGAGTAATTGGATTTGCTGCTGATGGCTTCCCAATTTATGGTCCTTTCATCGATAAAAGTGGAAGCATACGCAGAGTCACTTCGAGCTATGTCCTTAAAAATGGTACGCGGCAAAACCAGTCAGGAGAAGGGGCTTTCCCAGGTGGGACTTATGATGGTACTTACATAGATGATTATGAATACCAAGCCGGCGTTGGAGATTTAGATGAATGCATTGGAGATTTAGATGAATGCAACGGAATGATGATCAATGGCAGGTATGGTTATTTTGTCACCAGCACCTATCCTTGGATCATGAAGCGCTTCAAAGGAACACCAGACAGCTCCTTCCGGAAATGATAGATGAAAAAAATTGTATGATTTAGATCTTCTAATTGTACCGGAGCTTTTCCAGAGGCTTAGCTCTCATTCTATTTTCTGATTGCCGGAAACAAAACTAATTGGCTTCAGCGCCTTCTAGAATCTGGAATTCCTCCTGCAGACGAGCAATGCCTCCCAATTCTTCTTCTGTCCAAGATCGGCGTTGCCATTGAACGCCAAAAGATTGGGAGAGTGCCTCCAGAAGCACATCCTGTAATTCTCGTTGCGAGAATTGGCTCAAGCACCCGGTGGCTTCCAAAGAGATCATCTCACGACGCAATTGTGCAGCCGTTGCGTTACGAAAAATACCTGCAAGCATCGGAATCTGGTCCTGAAGCGGAATGGAACCATGCTGCAGAAAGGAGCGAGAACGTGCTTGACCAGGGACATACGAACCGCTCGTGATCACTCGCTGGGCGTTGCCAATCACCTTGCGATCCTGTAACAGGATCTCGTAGGCTGCTGGGGCAGAAAAGCAAACATGAGATTCTATCGGGGCACTGGCTTTTCGCTCCTGTATTTGTGGCTTCAGGCTAATCTCCTCGAAAAACCGGTAGAATCCTTGAGCGATGAGTTCATAAGTCTCAATCGGCCCACCACAAAATGGAGGTTCCTGCAAACAGCCAATCAGTGAATACGTCAAGTCTCCGCCATGAAGAACAGCGCGTCCTCCTGTTGTACGACGGAGCACAACGATATTCCGCTGACGACACCAGTCTAAATCAAACTCTTCGTCTAGCATCTCATTACGACCCAAAGACAGTGTCCAGCGATCCCAGCGATAGAGCCGAAGAGTGGGAACCATTCCTGAATTTTGCTTGCGAAGAAGCCATTCATCAGCTGCCATATTGAAGCTGCCACTACGAGGCTCTTCCTCTTCGATCAGGTACCAGGAAGGAGTAAGAGTAAGGTCTGTCATTCAGGCCTTTGGGAAGCCAGGCAGGTTCAGGTTGGCTGCAATGTTGCCAAAGTTACCAAACTGCTGAGTCAGCGCGGTTTGCATCCGCTGCTGTCCTTGGCGAATCCCTTCATTGACAGCAGAGAGCACGAGGTCTTGGAGGGTTTCAGGATCATTCGGGTCGATCACTTCAGGATCGATTTGTAGGGACTGCGCTTCGAGTTTCCCATTGAAGGTCATCTTGACCATTTCTCCCCCAACAGAAACTTCATAGGTTTCTTTTGCTAGCTGCTCCTGCTGCTCCTGCATGTTGGTGGAAAGTTCTTGAGCTTTTTTCATCAGCTCGCTCATTTCAAACATAATCGCTCCTATAAAGGGTTAGTTCTTGGGTGAATTTTCGCTGGTGTAAACTCGCCCTTCAGTGCAGCTCAATATCGTAGACTTCGCTACCGGCAAAGATCTGAAGGATATCCTTCACTTGAGCATCCTCACGGGCTTGACTCTCCCGCTGTCTTTTAAGTTCTTGATTCTTCCATTGATCATATTCCTGCAATGTAGTGCCTTCTATTGTCGGCTGATCATCTCGCTGAATATCCACTGATCTACCAGCAAACTCCTGCGCCAATTGTTCAAGCTTTGCCTGATGTTCCTTATTGAACAAATCAGGCGGATGCCGAAATCGCAGCCGCCAAACATCAGCTTGTAAATCTAAAGGGAGCGCAGTGCGCAGCAACGTACCAATCACCGAGGCGCGATTGTGCACGAATTGTACGAATTCCTGCCAGTTCAGTGGAGGTTCCTCTGGTTCATCCCGCTGTTCAGATCCAACCTCTAGCCAACTTTCTGAAGACTTTCGCTCCCTGAATTCAGTAGGTTTTAATGATTGTTGCGGCTCAATGCCGAAATTTGGAGTTTTTTTTTGCTCTAACCCTGTTCCACTGCCTTTTGCTTTGAGCCTTTGGATTGCTGTTTTAGCTACAGAAGCACGCTCTTCGAACGATTCGATGGGGAGCTCACTGGATACTGATGGCTCTTCAACAACATGTGGTGGTGAAGCTACGTTGGCAGCTGACGCGTAGAAACTCGGGTTTGTTGGAGATTTGGTTGGCTGAAATTGATTTGATTGGTCTCTTGTCTTAGCCAATACTGGCCCCGGTGAATCAACTCTTCCATCAACCTCTTGACGTAATGTGCGAATTTGCTGGAGCATATCTTTCACTCCAACCAGCGGCTGCACAGATGCTAATTGGAGTAACGTCATCTCAAAGCAAATTCGTGCATGGACACTCCGTTTCATCTGCTCTTCTAGTTGCATCAGCAAATGAAACATCTGTTGCAACTCCCCCTGTGTTGTCAAACTAGCTAACTGACAATACTGTTCTTGTTCATCCTCTGCAACTTCTGCAAAGCTCAAATCTCCGGATAAAGCCAAGTACAGAGATAGAGTTTTCACCGATTGCAAGAGTTCCTGCAACAGCTCCTGCAGGTCAAATCCGTGTTGATAGAGTTCCTGAAAGGCCTGCATTGCAGATCCCAATTGCTTACGGAAAAGGCATTCCAACAATTGAAAACGCATGGAAGCATCCGCAATTCCAAGAATTTGTCTCACCTCAGATTCACTTGCCTGCTCACCGGCAAAGCTTAGTACTTGATCAAGAGATGTCAGAGCGTCCCGCATACCTCCAGTGGCATGACGAGCAATCAATTCCAGTGATTTTGGACTGAGTTGTAAATTTTCCTGTACAGCTGCTTGATTCAGAAATTCTAACATCTGTGGCAAGGGGATTCGCTGGAAATCATAACGTTGACATCGGGAAAGAATAGTGACCGGCACCTTGTGGGGATCTGTTGTAGCCAGAATAAACTTCACATGGTTCGGTGGTTCCTCTAGGGTCTTTAGCAAAGCATTGAAAGACTCCAGCGTCAACATATGGGCTTCATCAATGATGTAAACTTTATAGCGACAGCGAGCCGGTGCGTATTTTACGTTTTCACGAAGTTCCCGAATATTTTCAATTCCACGATTTGAGGCCGCGTCAATCTCGTATACATCAGCAGAAGCATTACTGCTAATTTCCAGGCAGTTCTCACATGCGTTGCACGGATCAACGTTGTCGGGTTCCAGGCAGTTGAGAGCTTTTGTTAAAATTCTAGCCGCACTGGTTTTTCCTACCCCACGAGATCCACTAAATAGAAATGCATGGGCCACTCGGTTGCTACGAATCGCGTTCTGAAGAATTTGCGCAATGACTTCTTGACCGATCAGATCGGAGAACCGTTGTGGTCGCAGTTTGCGGGCAAGAACAACGTAGGACATGCTAGTAGGGCAGATTGGAGAGGCTGAGTTTTGCGGCACATCTACAGGATCTTAGTGCTGCTTCCGTTAAGACCTGACACGGTTCGAAACTTTCGATTGCGCAAAACCCAACCATTTGCAGCTTCCAACAAGGAAACAGGAGCGGCATAGCTGGCGGAAAGGGAGGGATTCGAACCCTCGGTACGCTCTCACGCACACACGATTTCCAGTCGTGCACCTTCGGCCACTCGGTCACCTTTCCGCAGAGTGCATACTCTGAGATCCAGCAAAATACGAAAAACGCTCTGCGTTTTCAAGTGCTTTTTCCGGAATACCCACAGTCTGCAAAATTGGTCGAACCTGAATCTGCTGGGCATAAAAGGACACCGTTGGCTCTACCTTGTCAAAGAACATTTGGGGGTACACTCCTAATAAGATAGCTAGCAACGCCAGTGGACTCAACACAACAATTTCACGCAAACCCAAATCAGAACGATGGGAATTGGTAGCTGGACCGAAAAGAATACGCTGCACCATCCAGAGCATGTAAATGGCGGCAATCAGGACACCGACAGCTGCAAACACTCCAAACCAGAGATTGACCTTTGCTGCACCAATCATTGTCAAGACTTCACCAATGAAGCTGTTGAGTCCAGGCAGACCTATTGATCCCATGCTGAAGAGAATGAAAAATCCACTAAAGATTGGCATCGTCTTGAGGAGCCCACCGAAACTCCCAATTTCTTGGCTTTCGCTCTTGTGGAGCAGCATTCCAAGACAAAGAAATAGCGCACTAGTTACGATTGCGTAGTTGACCATCTGCATCAATCCACCCGTTATCCCCTGCTGATTCAGAGCAAATACCCCAAGCAGAATATAACCCATATGTGAAATGGAAGAATAGGCCATCAAGCGCTTTAGATTCGTCTGTACAATTGCAACTAGGCCACCATAGAGGATGCAAATGAGTGAAAGTATCATCAGGTAATCACTCAATAAAGCCACCGCTTCTGGATACGTTGGCAACGCAAATCGGAGGAAACCATATGGTCCCAGTTTCATCATGATGGCGGCCATCTCCACAGAGCCAATTGTTGGTGCTTGTTCATGGAAAGAAGGCAGCCAACCGTGAAAAGGGAAGAGAGGGATCTTAATTGCGAAGGCCAAGAACATGCCTAGAAACAACCAAACCTGAGTAGCTACTGGAATCTCCAATTGATACCAGTCTGTGATCTGAAATGACCAATATCCTACAGACTGATAGAATAATACCGCCGTGTAAATCAGAGACACGAGCATCAGTAGTGAACCCCAAACCGTGTAAATGAAGAAACGATTTGCAGCGACCAGACTCTGATTCCGTCCCCAACCTCCAATCAGGAAATACAGAGGTATCAGCATCAACTCAAAGAACACGTAGAACAAGATTACGTCTAATGCCACAAAGCACCCCAATACGCCACACTGTAGCAAAAGCAGATTGAGGTTGAACTGCCAAGCTCGGTCCTGCATATTCCAGGAGGCTAGTAAAATCAAGGGCTGCAGCCAGGCTGTTGCCACTAAGAAAAAGAGATTCAGACCATCCAGCCCAAGAAAATAATCGATGCCAAATGAACCAATCCAAGTGAAACGCTCGACTAGTTGTAATCCCGCAGTTCCTTCCTGAAAAGCTGTCCAAACGAACAAACTAAGGATTGCTGTCACCAAACTACTGGTTACAGCTCCCCACTGTGCTGCGCGTCCCCGGTGCGCATCTCGAAAGGTTAATACTAGGAGCACACCCAACAAAGGTGAAAACACCAAAAGAGAGAGTAGAGGAAAGGTGGAAGTCATGTAGAAGCTAATCTCAAGTTCGTCTAAATAGAGTTGTGTGTTGGAGTTGCCAGATTCTAGGACAACCCATCACGAAGGCAAGCCAGAAGCTACAACGCATAGAAGTAGTCAAAGTAAATCGTATGCACCTGACTTCTGGGTAAAATTGGGTCGTGTTCAGAAATGCCTATCGTTGACAGGTGAAAGCTTAATGTAAATCGATAGCTCAGTAGCAAACTGGGCACTGCAAACCAGCCCAGACCACCACCAAAAACGAGTGAACTTTCATCCACGTAAGTTTTGGTTTGATCCTCAGCAATTGGACGAATCTGGGCAAATTGGAAACCACTTCCGTAGTGACTCCACCATCGCGATGAAAGTGGAGTCGCCCACCAATACCAGACGTTATTTTGAATGACTTCCAGCGAGTTGTAGTTTTTTCCTTGGTATTGAATCTCTTTTGAAATAGAGACTGGGCTGATTTGTCGCTCATATTCAAGGGTTCTCTTAGGTTCCACATAGCTAATATGAAAACCAATACCATTCGCCGTACTATCACCAAAAGTTCTCGTCTGTCCGTCATTAAAGGTAAAATCCAATCGACGAAATCCCACCCCGAAGCTGACACCACGACCACGGGTTCTGTAGGATTCTGAAAACATGTCTGGTTTTGGTGACAACTTACGAGTCTCCATACTCCGCTCCAGCATCTCTGGATAATCTTCAGGATCTACCTGACCCAAAGTAAAAGTTGGTAACAATCCTCCGAGCAGCAATAAGCACAAAGCACGTCGAGACATCAGAAGGCTCTTGGCAACGTTTGTTCCGGCAATAAGACCCCTCCTAGAATTACGCTAGCAAAGATTGTTCGATCAACGTATTCCGTCTCTTGTCCTCCGCTTGTTGTAGTTTTATCGACTCGTTCCTCCAGCCTGAGGTTGAATGTCCAACAATCTGGACGATAACTGAGAAAAACCGTATCGGAAACCAACCGACGACGAAATGCGGTACTAGCAGGATTAAGATCAACCGTTCCCGAAAAACCAAAGGACAGCTCATCGCTAGCTTGGTGGGTATTGCTGAAGCTGAAGCTGGAAGACGCTTCGAAAGTTTGACCGTACGGTGTTGTGTAAGTGCTCTCGTTTTCTCTGAAAGCAACAGATGCTTTGCTATACTGACTAACATTTACGTCTACCGACAGTGAGTATTCAACTGTTCGTTGCTGCTGATGGTTGTACCGATTACGAAAGTTCAGCGCTAAACCTGATCCAGGCTGCAGGGATATTTCAATTCTCAAGGGCAATAATGGTTCCCCTGGTTCTGTCTCATCACCTTTTGGAGTCGGACCGTGAGACTGATAGTCTTCCTCTACACGCAGGTAGTCATATGGTTGAATCAAATTCAAGCGAGCCAGCACTAAATTTTCACCAATTCGCAAATTTTCCTCTGGCTGACCCCCAGCACGAAGAGACACTCCACTCTCTACAACTGCAAGAATTTGCAGCAACTTTTCCTCATCGAGTTCCTCATCAAACATTGACTCCAACGCCTCCTGTAACTTACCACGACTAGCAAATTCACGATCTTGTAGGCTCTGTAAACGCAACAGAAAAGTTTCTGGAAATTCTTGTTCCTGCAGACGTAAGAAAGAACGTCCGGTAAAACGCTGCAACGGTTCATACTGGCGACGCTTGGCCAGCAAAATGTTATCTACTCGAAATTCTAGCAGGCGGCGTGTAGCAATGTCTCCTCCGAATGGCACACCAGAAATAGAATCCTGGGGTACATCCTCAATATAGTCATAGCGAATTCTGGGAGTCATTAGATGCTTAAAGCGACTGTAGAGATCACTCTCTGATTCCCAGACCCTTGACAACGTGGTATTGAATTCCACATCAGCTGTCCAAATCTGGAAAGTATACTGATCAGAGGGGTCAGAGGCACTGGGTGACCAAACTTCGTAAGCGGATATTGAATGACCAAGCCCCAAGACACCTTTGAAATACTGGAAAATATTTCGTCGGTAACGCAGTGTTGGATTGAGTACCAATCCAGTTCCGTTATAGCCTTCTTCACGGAAGTAGCGGACGAGCGATCCCGCAGCAGACATTGTCAGATCCACAGTTTGGAAGGGTTGTTCGCTAAATTGAAAACTTAGTGCTGGGAGACGTTGAATCCGGGTAGGATCGGTTGCCCAGTTCAGCAAGGCAATTTCTTGGAAAACTTTCTCCTGAGATGCAGATAGCGTGATACTCCCTGAATCATACTGGTAGTTAACAGATCCCGTAATACTTTGTGCATAATTTGGTTCAGGATTACGAACTCCCTCATATTCTCGTTGAAACTGACTATCACTGTAAACTAGACCGGAGACAATCAGCCGACTTCGCTCGTCCAGCTGTTGGTTGTGGTTCAGAATCAACTTATAGCGTTCTGGGCGCAAGGTATTCGGATTCACATCCTCGGGTGCAAGCTGACCGGACTCTGTTTGTGGATCCCGAGGATCGCGCTCAAAATAGCGTAAAAACTTGAGCTCACCTCGCAAATTCTCGCTAAAAGCATACTGATAATCCAATCCCAATCCCAAACCTCGGAACTGTACCCACTCAGTACGTATTGTGAGATCCTGCTCTCGTTCAATCGCCCAAAAGTATGGGAGGGACAGACGATAGCCTAGATTGAACTTTTCAATACTCGAGGTTTGTAGGGCGTACTCCGGTGGTAGTAGACCTGTTTGCCGTCGTGTAACTGTGGGCCAAGCCAGATAGGGGAAGTAAAAGATCGGAACACCCCGAACTCGCAGACTCGTTGAAATAGCTGAAGAATAATTTTCTGGGTAGTAATGCACTGTACTACCGCGAATTTCCCAGGCAGGTTGTTCAGGAATACAAGTTGTGAACGTACAGTCATATCCGATGAAGTATCCTTCTGGAACACGACGCACCTCACGAGCTGTTATATAAGCCTCTGTTTTTGCATCGAAGAAGAAGACTTCCCGGAAGACACCGGAGTTGTCACCTAAATTGATTTCCAACCTTTCAGCAATCAGCGTAATCGAACCTTCTCGCAGTCGAACAAACCCTTGAGCAACGATCAGGTTTTCCTTGCGCAAGAACTCGACTTTCTGACCTTCAAGTGCGATAGTACCCCATTCGAAGCGGGCATCTTCATAGCGATAGATTTCTGTTTCAGGATCAAAGATGTAGGAGCGGGCCTCAACACGCAGATCAGTTGACTGGGCCTGTAGGGAACAAGTATATCCCCAACAAAACAGCCAGACCAACCATAAGCGAAGTAACCGGCTGCGACCGTGATACATGGAGGAAATGGTTGTGGTTGACAGAACAGAACAAAAAATCCAATTTACGAAGACTCCTGTGGAGATGCAACTTTTTTGCAGTCTAATTCCTGATCATCAGGATTCAAATCATCCAACCATTTTCACTAGAAATCCGATGAAGCAACTCATTTTGCTCCTTTTTCTGACTTGTTGGCTTCCAGCACTGCCATTTGCACAGTCTTCTCTACTTGATACAGAGCGTATCCGTAGCAAACTATTCGAAGGAGCCAAGAATAAGACGACTAGTGTAAAAACGAACGCCCCACAGCGTCAGATAGTTAATGGTGTCGTATCTCGTGTAGCAGATTCTGAGAGCATTTGGCTAAGAATCGACGATCGTGGTGAGTTCCGAAAATGGACTTATCAACTCTCGAAAAGTAGTCTCAACCTAAGTCGACAGGAAATTCGAGTCTATCTACAGTATGTATCTCCCAAACTATCGATTAACCGAGGCAAAGAATACAACGCATGGTTCCAGAAAAAAGTAGCTTTTGAGTTGGGCAAGTCTTTCAGTGGTCGATCTGTTAGAGTAGAATATGAGCTGCAAGAAGAGCTTTATCGGCTCAACGGCATCGTCTTGTCTGGCGACACAAACATTAATCTCTGGATGGTGCAGAACGGCTGGTCCTTCTATTTGCTAACAGAAGGAGTCAATCCTGATGAACCGCAATTCTTGGGTGCCGAAGCAATGGCGCGGAACAAAAAAGTTGGACTATGGGATGAAAAGCTGCAGGGCAGTACAAATCAATGAGTCTGAAAGAGCGCCTAACCGAACTGAGTGCTGAACTAGCTGAATTGGCAATACAGGCTGGTCGCTCTCCGGAAGAAATCAAGTTGATTGCCGTCTCGAAGACTCATCCTAGTGAACTAATCGCAGAAGCTTTCCAAGCCGGACAGTTGCGCTTCGGTGAAAATCGGGTTCAGGAAGCCTCAGAAAAAATTGAAAGACTACAGAACCCAGGTATCGAATGGCACTTGATCGGGCATTTGCAAAAAAACAAGGCTCGCTTCTGCCCTGGGCGCTTCGACTGGATTCATTCCGTTGATTCTCAAGAGTTATTGGAATTACTCGAAAAGCAGTGTGCTCTGCAAGGCCAACCCATGCAAATCCTACTACAGGCCAATCTGTCGCAGGAAAATAGCAAAAGTGGAATCAGTGACTACGACAATTTGTGCAGGTTATTAGAGAAAACGCAGAATTGTCAGTGGCTGTACTGTAGAGGTTTGATGACTATGGCTGCGGCAACAGATGACGCAAACACAATCCGTAGAACCTTCTCGCAACTTCGTACTTGGCTCGAAAAGCTCCGCGACGAATTCACTCTGACTGCTTTCACAGAACTTTCGATGGGTATGTCATCCGACTACCAAATCGCCATTGCAGAAGGTGCAACAATGGTTCGACTAGGCACCACTCTGTTCGGGGAACGCACCAGACCCTTAACCATACAATGATCGCTTATCTAATTGGGGATGTCTCGCTAGTAGAAGAACAGCGCTTGGTTCTACAAACTAGTGGTGGAGTGGGATACCTCGTGCAGGTACCCCAAGGGCTCGGTAATAGACACACTGCAGGTGAAGTACTCAGCTTACACATTCACACTAGTGTGCGTGAGGATGAAATCAGCTTGTACGGGTTCGAGACAACAGCCGAAAGACAATTGTTCGAACGTCTCCTCAAAGCATCTGGAATTGGCCCAAAACTAGCGCTGACCATTGTTTCTGTACTTGAGCCACGAAACCTTGTTCAGGCCATCCTGCGTGAAGATATCAACACTCTCAGTCAAGTCCCAGGCATAGGAAAAAAAACTGCCGCTCGGCTTTGCCTGGAGTTGAAAGATAGCTTCAGCAAATCACCCATCCAAGGACTGGAATCTGCCTTGATCACTGGCAAGGCAACAACGCCCGCCATACCATCGGGTGAAACAGCCTCTCTACAATCTGCTCTAAAAAACATGGGTTTTGCAGAAAAAGAGATTCTGACCGTGCTAGCAAGCCTGCCCCTAGAAGCAGAAGGCTTTGAAGCCAAGCTCAGACTAGCTTTGGGATTGCTATCAAAACGCTAAACAAGGAGAACGTATGCTCAATAAAGTTATGCTGATCGGCAGGCTGGGTCGTGACCCAGAGATCCGATATACTCAGTCTGGCAACGCTGTAGCCTCATTTTCTATCGCAACTTCTGAATACTGGAGAGACAAACAGGGGCAAAGACAGGAAAAAACTGAATGGCATGATATCGTGGCCTGGGATCGCCTGGCTGATCAGGCACAATCTTATCTGAAAAAAGGTTCGATGGTTTATATTGAGGGCAAATTGCAGACGCGCAGTTGGGATGATCAGCAGGGTCAAAAAAAATATCGAACAGAGATTGTTGCTAATCAAGTGCGCTTCTTAGACTCTCGAGAAGGGACAGAACGGAGTGGAGGAAGCGCTAACGATGGGCCCGCTGTTTACGGTAATGAATATTCCAGTGGAGGACCTTCAGACAACCGTCGCAATCCAGCCCCACCCAACACCTCAAATAATGAATTCAACCAAGGAAACAATGCTCCTTATGTTGAAGACGACGTACCGTTCTGAAAAAGTCAGATGTTTGCAGTAGCTGAAGAGGAACGGAATAGACAAACCCTGCAGAAGCTACAGGCAACACAGCAAAGACTGGGTTATCACAGCGATTGGTTGATTGGAGAAGGTAGCTTCCCAAGTCTCCGCCTGGGCTTAATACTTTCGACCTACCGCTGGAAAGCTTCCAAAGAGGCTTTGCTTCAGTACCTAAATCTGGGTGGGAATCTGCTGATGCTGGATGCAACTACTGTCACCACGATTTCCAATCACTTTGGAGAACTGCTCAACACACAAAACGTTCATCGAGAAAATTGCTGGATCATTCTGCGTGGTAAGGACACTGCTGATAAACTAGCTCATGAGCTTGGTGTTGGCTGGTGGGATATGATTCTTGACAACGATTCAAAACCCGACAGTAAAACAAGCCAAGCACTTCCACAAAATATCACTTGGCAAACGCTGAAAAGTGGTAATATTTCAAGCTGGACTTCAGATCTGCTGCTTGAATGCTTGCAAGGCTGGCCCGATACTCCGTTCGTCACAGCCGCTACCTGCAAACTTTTTAAAGAGAATCAGCAGAGCCTGCGCGACCACCTCCAAGCGCTGTTAATCTGTGAACTCAGAATTAATTTCCTGCAGCAACAAGTCGGTAACACCTCGCGCTTCAGTCTGACTAACCCTTTGCAGAAAGCAATGCAGACCATTCAGACTCTCACCGAATGGAATGATTACTTCGTCCACAGTTGGTATCCTGTTTTTCAGCATCAAACTCGAAAATTACAGCAACATAACCTCCAAGTACTCGAAAAATCGAAAATATTATTCCAACATTTTGAAGATGAACTGATGGGCTTGATAGGACTTTTTGAAGAAACACTGTGTCAACGGCAAGCCCTACTTTTAGCCAATTTTTTAGCAAAACAACAACAAAATTTGACTGAAGATTTGCCACCAGACTCACAGTTTATCCGCTGGCTAATGCGACAAGATCACGTTCAACGTCTCTGGCTTCCTGTGGGGCATTTGGATCAACTAACGGCAAGACTTGGATTGATGCGCCAACCTCTGCATGTTCCGCTTGCAGCACCCGTCTGATTGTGAGAATCTGCTCGTCTTGATGAAAAGTTTTAGAATCATTCCGATTACATAGATCTGTAGATCATGGCTGACTCCCGACTATTCTACCCACAGGACATAGACAAACTTCATCAGGAATTCCTTGCAGATCCATTGCAACGAGTATCCTCCGTTGCTTACGCATCGCTGGAAGAGCTACCTCATACAACTGAGGGAACAACCTGTCTGATTGTTATGCGTAGCCGTAATCTTTTCCAGTGGCAATCCCATCTGGCTCTTTATCTTCAGTCTGGTGGAGGAATTGTTGTTTTGGAGGAAGGATCAGCCTTGGTAGCCGAACCTCCAGAACATCCTGCGATCGAATGGTATCCCCTAGCTCATTTGACACCTACGCGTTGGAATTTTCTGCTGCGCCAGTTTTTCAGCCGTCTACATGATAGAACTCGAACACATTCAAATGTAAGCAAATCGGATGAGATTCTCTCCGAGTTAAACGAACTAGGGATCGCTCTATCCAATGAAAAGGATCTGGACAAGCTACTGCGCATGATCGCTGCGAAAGCAATGAAACTTACCAACGCAGATGGGTGTAGCGTCTACCTGATCGAACAGATTCCTGACACCCCTCACGAACAGAGCAACTACCTCGCTAACAAACAAATGCGCTTCCACAGCGCACTCAACCTTTCACGAGACACATCCCAACTGCAGGAGAGAGTTCTTCCTCTCGACTCCAGCACGGTCAATGCCTATGTGGCACGCACCAGTCAGCCGATTCGGATCAGTGATGTGTACGAATTACATGATTCTAATCTGGTCTGGGGTGGTCGGGACTTCGATGAGCAGCAGAACTATAAGACTCGCTCAATGCTCGCTGTCCCAATGTGCAATGAGCGTGGTGAAGTTCTTGGTGTAATCCAACTCATCAATTGCAAGTTCGATGGAGATGCTGTTTTAGATACTGAAGAAGATGTTGACCAAATAGTTATTCCGTTCAGTGATTACCACATGCGCTTAATGGAATCTCTAGCATCTCAGGCAACGGTTGCGGTCAGAAATGCCTCCTTACTGGAGTCTATCCAAATTCTATTCGATGGTTTCATCAATGCGAGCGTGAAGGCCATTGAATCTAGAGACCCAACAACTTCAGGACACTCCAGCCGAGTTGCCACGCTCACGGTGGCTTTAGCAGAGACAGTGAGTTCACTGTCCGAGGGACGTCTTGCTAATATCAGCTACAACCCAGATCAATTCAACACGATTCGCTATGCATCTCTCCTTCACGATTTCGGCAAAATTGGCGTACGTGAAAAAGTACTGGTCAAATCTAAGAAGCTTTATCCAGAAGAACAGCAAGCGGTGATGGATCGTTTCCGTTTGATTAGGATGGCAACCGAACTTCAATATACCCGTAAGCAACTGAATTACTTGCTAGAAGAATTTCAAGAGAACTCACTTCAACAAGTAGAGTTGGCTCAACAAGAGATGAATGAACGACTTTTGCAGGTGGACGACCAGCTAAAGTTCATCATTCGATGCAACGAACCAACTGTTCTGGACCAGGGAGGATTTGATCAGTTGCAAGTCATCGCAGCACAAACCTTCCCACATCCTTCGACCGGCTTACCCGTTTCGTATCTTTCAGTAGACGAAACCGCCTCACTTTCTGTACCAAAAGGATCCTTGAACCAACGTGATCGTCATGAAATCGAGTCACACGTCACGCATTCTTACAATTTTCTAAAAATCATTCCTTGGTCAGAGCACCTAGAAAATGTTCCAGAAATTGCCTATGCACATCACGAAAAAATGAACGGCAAAGGCTACCCACGCCAACTGTCTGGTGATGAAATCCCACTGCAATCGAAGATGATGACCATCGCTGATATTTACGATGCGCTGACGGCTTGGGATCGCCCCTACAAGAGAGCAATGCCTGCTGAAAGGGCACTAAAAATTTTGGGCTTTGAAGCCAAAGACAATCATATTGATCCTGAATTACTTGAAATATTCATCGGTGCTAGACTGTACGATCTGGTGAAGAGACCAAAAGTCCAACACTGATTATTCGAGCAACTACCTTTATTTTTGAGTTTTCGAATGCCGCACTTATCGATCCTGCTGCTTCGGCACAATGGGACAGGCATTACACACTTCCCCTTGCGTCCTGTACCACTGATTGCCGCGGTCCTGCTTGCATCAGCCTTATTCCTATCTTTAGGTGGGATGCTTATTTGGCAAAGTGTTCAGTTGCACGAACAGCAACAATGGAACGCTCAACGCCAATCACAACAGATTCACATTCATGAAAGAATGGAGATCGCAGCCAGCCAGGCTGAGCGCGTTGAGGTTTTGGGAAATAGGGTTCGGGAACTGCGTGACCAATTGGCAACTTTGGAAACGCACTCCCAGAAGAAGAGTGCCACTCAGCAGAATCTTTTGTACCACATCCGACAGATCCACTCCCTAGCTTGTCAGCAGGGATCTTATCAATGCAGAGCAGTTTTGCTGGACACCAAAGCCCTTGAAGCAGACCCTCTTAATTGGCTGAACATGATCAGCAAAGACTTTCACCATCTGACGCTTTCACAGAGAGCGGATCTAACTGTTCCAGTCAGTTCAGAATTGGTCCAAGAAGAGATTTGGGACTTGAAGCAAAGCCTGAATGCTGCAGAGCAGGAATTAGCTGAATACGCTGTATTGATGCAGGCCCGTGAACAAGAGGTGCGGCAACTTGCAGAAAAAATTCAAGAAATCACAGGTATTCGTTTGTTGACAGAAGTTCCTGCCACTCCTGTTGACAACGAGGGAGGCAAAGGTGGTCCTTTTCTTGAGGAATCCTTACTCCCTGTAGAAGAGCGGCAATTGAGTGCAGAGCCTCTGGATCCACGTGTGATTCTAGAACAAGAGTTAAGTTCCTATCATTCGACTCATAATTCCTTACAGCGTCTTTATGAACAGATTCGTGGTGATGAAATTCTCTGGCGGAGCACTCCTACAATTGCACCGGTTAAAGATGCATCAGTGAGCTCGCATTACGGTAGAAGACGCGACCCGTTCACTAATCTACCAGCTTTCCACAGCGGCATAGATTTTTCAGGACCAGCGGGGACTCCAATCTATGCTCCAGCTGACGGAATTGTCCGAAAAGCTGGACCAGCGACTGGATACGGATTGTTAGTAGAGCTCGAACACGGGCGTGGCATTTCAACAAAAAATTTCAAGCCTACTGACTATGTGACACGCTACGGCCACCTGTCCCGCCTCGCAGTACAGACAAACCGATTCATTCAGCGCGGAGAACTGCTTGGCTACACTGGCAACACAGGACGCAGCACAGGCTCACATCTACACTACGAAATTCACGTGAATAAGCGACCGATTAACCCGTGGCGGAATTTATCACACTTCTCATTTTCCCGCTAACTTTTGGATACGTCTTGGCTCTCTCTTTTCTATGCCCTACAATTGACGACTCGCCAAAAAAATTCGAACACTCTTGTGTTTTGTGAAGGACAGTGAACCTGTCCATACCCAAACTCGAAAAAGATGAAACTAAGGTCTTGCGATTAAGCAACAAAAATGTTTTTTCAAAGTAATAATCTCACACACTGAAATTAAGTTTTTCTGAATAGAGTAGCATGCCATCTCTATTCCCCTTCTTAATCGATAATGGAGTATCATGCGGTCCTACTTGATCTCATTGCGACCACCTACCCAGGCCATCGTGACGGGAGTTTTGATTTTCCTGCTTTCTCCGATGAATTCTTTTGCAATTTTCCCAATATCTAATGAACCAAAAGAACAGCCAATAGCCTTCAGCCATAAGCTACATGTTGGCCAGAACGGTATTGCGTGTCAATATTGTCACCTGTATGCACGCCGATCTCACTCTTCTGGAATCCCCCCTGTGAGTACATGCGTCGGCTGCCACGGACCACATGGGCAAGAGTTGGTGCAGGCCGATCATCCAGAAGTTGATAAGATGAGGGATTTGTGGGCGCAGGAAAAATCTATCCCTTGGATCAAACTGCATGATATTCCGGATTTTGTACGCTTCCCTCACAAGCAACACATCAACGCAGATGCGAGTCGCTTTATAGACGGTGCAGGCAACGGTTGTGATTTAGATGCAGATCCACGCTCATTATCCTGTCGAGTAATGCTATTCCGCAATGGTGGGGACCAGCGCTGCCAGTCATGTCATGGTAGTGTTCAAGAAATGGAAGTAGCTTATGTTGTAGATCAAAATTTTGGTGGAATGGGGTGGTGCATGCAGTGCCATTTGCAGGTGGAAGGGGTTATAGAGCGCAAGAGAGCTATGAGCACAATGGCAGGATGGAACAATGCCAAAGAGAACGATGCTCATAGAGAGTCCCAAGCATATCTGGTCAACAAGCGAAACTATCATACTCCCAACATGCTTGATTGCTACACCTGCCACTATTGATCTGATCTATCGGAGTTCATAAATGAGAAAAGGCCTTAGTCGACGTAATCTCTTCAAGTTCATGGCAGTAGGCGGCACAACCGCTGTAGCAGCCGGTTGCGAGCAAAAGCCAGAAAAAATTATTCCAGCCTTAGTTCCTCCAGTCGAATTCGAATACATGCCAAACACTGGCTACCAGTACATGACAACTTGCCGCGAATGTGACTCTGGCGCATGTGGAATGATGATTACTGCTCGCGAGTATCGCGCTCAGAAGGCAGAGGGCAATCCTAATCATCCACTAAATCAAGGAGCACTTTGTGCTCTCGGTCAGGCTTCTCTCCAAACTCTATACAATCCAGAGAGACATGCTCAGCCCCGTTCTGGAAGTGAAGTGATCTCATGGGAAGACGCGCAGAGCGAGTTTGTCAGTCTGTTGCAGCAATCTGCGGGTCAGATTGTTTACTTAGGTAGACCTACAGTTGGTAGCGAAGGAGCTTTTGTTGACAACTGGTTGAATGAAGTTGGCGGGGGAAAGCGAATTGCCTTCAGTCTGATCAGTCGAGCAGCGGAGCAACGTGCCTGTGAAATTGCCTTTGGAAGAAGCGATCTTCCAGACTATGCTTTTGAAAACGCTAAATTACTGGTCAATTTCGGCGCTGATTTCATCGAAACCTGGGGGCATCCTGTCCAGAATGGTCGGCGCTTTGCCGATATGCACGCCTATAGTGACGGAAAGAAAAATCGTTGTATTCACATCGGTCCTCATCAATCACTAAGCGGAGCAAGAGCTGACGAGTGGCTACCTGCAAACTCTGGTACAGAAGCAATGATTGCTCTGGCTATGGCACATGTCATTCATCAGCGGGATCCTCGCTATGACTTCTTAGATGATTACCTGTCTCCCTACTCACCTGAACTCGTTGCCAGTGATACGGGCATCTCAGTGGACAAAATTAAATCTCTCGCCGAAGAATTTCACCAGAATTCCTCCTTGGCAATAGCTGGTGGAGCCTGGAATAACAGTGAGCAGGCAACAGCCACACAAGTCGCTGTGTTTACACTGAACGCAGTAGCCAATAATCTTGGCAAAACTCTCAGATTTTATGAGTCTGAACAAGCCAGTGAGGACACATCGCATAGCCAAATTTTACAATTACTGTCTGATCTCAACGCTGGCAAGATTAAGCTGCTAATTGTTGATGAT
The DNA here is from genome assembly GCA_000224765.2 of SAR324 cluster bacterium JCVI-SC AAA005. GTDB lineage: Bacteria > SAR324 > SAR324 > SAR324 > NAC60-12 > JCVI-SCAAA005. Next base: position 18,349 of record AGAU01000114.1, read on the forward strand.
TCAAATCCGATTCACACACTACCCAAGAGTCTTGGGTTCGATCAGGCAATGAAGAAAGCTAAGGTCGTCGCCATTTCAGCAGGAAAAAACGAGACAAATCAGCGGGCAGACTTAGTAATTCCAGCCCTCACTGCTTACGAAAGCTGGGGAGACGCCAATCCACGCCCAGGTATTTTTAGTATCCAGCAACCCGTGATGGCTCCTGTTAACGTGTTTGATGCGAGAGCACGTGAAGATGTGCTAATCGCCGTGGCTAAGCAGATCAATCCGCAGGCTTTTACGGAAATAAACAACTACCGCGACTACATCTATGAACTTTGGGCTCAAGTACATCAAAATCGTTACTTTGGTCCGTTTGAGAACTTTTGGATCGAGACTCTCGAGAATGGGGGGATTTTTGAGGCACCGCGTTGGAGCAATGCGGTCGACCTACAAAATAAGGTCGATAGTGTTGCGTTCCAAACCCCGTTACTTGGAGGAAGTGGTTTAGCACTAATTCCCGCGCCTTCAATCTTCCACCTTGATGGAAGAGGGGCAAACAAACCTTGGCTACAAGAGACGCCGCACCCAATTAGTCAAATTGTTTGGGATTCTTGGGTAGAAATTCATCCAGACACTGCGAAAAAGCTTGGGATAGCAGATCGAAGTGTTGTGGAGCTAAGTAACTCCCAAGGTAGCCTGCAGGCCACAGTTTACTTAAGCTACACGATTCATAGAGATGCCGTGGCAATACCAATAGGCCAGGGGCATACAGCCAGCGGAATTGTAGCCGATGGATTCGGTGTAAACGTGCTGGATTTAATTCCAGCAAAAACTGATGCGCATACTGGAAATCTAGCCCTGATAAGTACGAAAGTAGACGTCATTCCCACCACCATCAAATCATACACTGTCAACCTAGATGGGAACCCACGCCAGTTGGGCCGTGACATCGCTGCAGCTACTACGGTAGCTGCTCTGACTAGTGAAAAAGAAGACCACGGAGGGCATCACCGCCCAAAAGAAATTGTTGAATTCTACCCAGATCGCTCTGAAACCGCAGGATACTACAAACCCTACCGCTGGGGTATGGTAATAGATTTAGATCGCTGCAACGGCTGTAGCGCTTGTGTCGTTGCCTGCTATGCTGAAAACAATATTCCAGTCGTTGGCAAAGAGCGCGCGGCCGTAGGTCGAGAAATGTCATGGCTACGTATGGAACGCTATCTGGAGGGCTATCAGGATGAAACTGAAACCCGCTTTGCACCAATTATGTGTCAACAGTGTAGCAACGCTGGTTGTGAACCCGTCTGTCCGGTCTATGCGACCTACCACAATCCAGAGGGACTCAACGCAATGATTTACAACCGTTGTGTTGGAACGCGCTACTGCTCAAACAACTGCATATACAAAGCTCGACGCTACAACTGGTTTGACTATGAGTTCCCTGCTCCGCTGGATCAGCAGTTAAATTCCGGAATCACGACCAGAGCTGTTGGTGTCATGGAAAAGTGCAACTTCTGCGTACATCGGCTGACAGAAGCCAAGTATGCAGCACGTGATCTGGGTCGAGATGTACAAGATGGCGAAGCAGTAACTGCCTGCCAGCAAACCTGCGCAAATAAGGCTATCACTTTTGGCAACCTTGCTGATCCCAACAGCAAAGTATCGCAACTAGCCAAAAGAAAACCTGATGTACTCGCTGACCCTGACAAAGAGAATCGTGATCGCCAGTACGAAATCTTCCCCGAAATGAACTACAAGCCCGCAGTAACCTACTTGCGCAAAGTAAATCACCAAGAAGTTGCAGGTCTCTACGGCAATGAACATGGCTCAGCTCACTGACACACAAGACCATTGATGAGAAAGGAGATACTAAATGGCCTCTACAACAATTCTAGAAACCGTAGAAGACAGTTCACGTAGTCTTCCTTTCCGCGAGGAAATCGACGAACACAGAGGGCACCCCGGTATTCGGGCAACGACTTTCAGCTACGGCCAAATCAATGATGACATGTTGGAGATGCTGGAAAAGCCACATCCCTCCTACTTTCTACTTGTACTTGGTTTTCTCTCTGCTCTGCTCCTGGGTGCAGTTAGTTTGGCAATCCAAGTCGATGTTGGTATCGGCAACAGTGGGATTAGCCATCCTATCGCCTGGGGCTTCTACATCACTGATTTTGTCTTCTGGATCGGTATCGGCCACGCAGGCACATTGATCTCAGCAGTTTTTTATCTGACCCGTGCTCCGTGGAGAACTGCGATCTATCGAAGTGCTGAAGCAATGACTGTCTTCGCAGTACTCACAGCAGGGCTGTTTCCACTGCTCCACACTGGTCGTCCATGGTTAGCCTACTGGCTGATTCCCTATCCAAACGAGCGCTACCTTTGGGTAAACTTCAAATCTCCTTTGGCTTGGGACGTTTTTGCGGTCACGACCTATATGTCTGTTTCCATCATGTTTTTCCTACTGGGATTGGTTCCTGATATGGCTATCTTGCGTGATGAAGCCAAAAGGCGAGGTAAGATTCTTCAGGCTAAGATCTATGCCATCTTTGCGATGAGTTGGCGTGGAACAAACCACCAGTGGATCCACTTCATGCGAGGCTACTTGATTTTTGCAGGACTGGCGACACCCTTGGTTTTCTCAGTTCACTCCATCGTGTCTTGGGACTTTGCGATGGCTTCCATTCCAGGATGGCACACCACAATCTTTGCGCCCTACTTCGTTGCAGGAGCAATTTTCTCTGGACTGGCAATGGTGATGACTGTGCTCATCCCAGTAAGGGTGGTATTCAGATTGGAGGACTACATCAGCAATCACGTAATCAATAAAGTTTGTCAGGTGATTCTGTTCACCTCGATGATTGTGGGATATGCCTATGCGACTGAGTTCTTCATCGCTTGGTACAGTGGTAGTCCCTATGAACGTGCCGTCTTCTATTTCAGGCCATTTGGACATATGGCCACATGGTCACTTACAGGTGATCAACCCGTCTCTTTTCCACTGTTAGCGTTCTACTTGATGATTTTTTGCAACGTCATTGCCCCAATTCCTCTTTGGCGCAAAAAGGTTCGTAATAATTTGGTCGCAGTTTGGATCATTTGTGGTTTGATCAACGTTGGCATGTGGTTCGAGCGATTCAACATTGTTGGTAGCTCGCTGCAGCGTGATTTTCATCCTTACAACTGGGGAGAGTACTGGCCAACTTTGGTAGAGGTCGGTATCACTATTGGAAGCTTCGGCTTCTTCTTCACACTCTTTGCTCTGTTTATGAAAGCCTTGCCACCGATGGCAATCATGGAATTGAAAGAGGCCGCTGAGCCTCCAATGAGAAAGGGACATCATGAGCACTAAATTCTCAGGAGTCTGGGGAACTTTTGAGTACCTCGACGACACTACAGAAGCCATTGAAGAATTGAGAAAAAAAGGGGTTGAACCAACCGTACTTTCGCCCTGTCCTCGACACGAGATAGACCACGCACTAGGTGAGCCTCAAAGTCCTCTACCTTTCATCTCACTGTTTTTTGGAGCAATAGGTTGTACAATTGGTTATAGCCTACCAGCCTGGACTGCTTCAGATTGGGTTCTGCCTGTGGGAGGAAAACCTGTTGTAGCAATTACACCTTTCACTGTCATCGGGTTTGAGATGACGATTCTCCATGCCGCAATTTTCACACTACTCGGGTTGACAATCTTGATCATCATCGAATCGCTGAAAAATCCGATTCCTAAGGCAGCACGAGAATATTTGCGGTTCCAGCGGGATCGCTTTGGAATTGTTGTGCGCTGTGAAGCTTCGCAATATCAACTCTACGAAGATTTATTAAAAAAATATCAAGCAGAGGAGGTCTATGTTGAGAAAGGCTAAGGCACACATAATTACTACAACCTTTGTAATGATGGCTCTAGGTGGAGTAGTCTTGGCTGTTGATAACTATCCCTATTTCGATCCGAAGGATACCGGTTATGGAATTACCAACGACGATAAACCCTGGTTTGATGGAAAAGACTATCCTTACTATCGAGATATGTACGACGGGAAAAATTTGAAGCCTATGGAAGAGGGAAGCTACGAAAAGTTTCCAAAAGATTCGGTCCCTGTCAAAGTTTCTCTGAACAAGATTCAGCGGATTTACGACCCCTTCATTCCCGCTATCGCAGGAGATGGTGGTGGAAAAGCTGGGCATCCCCGCGAATTTCATCCCCGTAACCCTACCAAGGCCACATTAGATTCGATTGCTAGGGGCGAAGTGCTCTACAATACTTACTGCGCCGCTTGTCATGGTGTAGATGGCCTGGCCCAAACAGTAGTTGTCATGAAGGGAGTCCCTGCACCGGCAATCAATGAAATGGTAAAAATCCCAACTTGGGGGCCACACCTCTACAACAAAATCAAGTACGGCAGCTTTTTCCAAGAGCCTCGCGGCTACATGCCAGCTTTCGGAGCGCAGACCTCTGTGCAAGATCGTTGGGACATGGTCAATTACATGATGAGCGACAAAGCTTTTAGTAAAGAGGTTGTGCAATGAAAGCGGTTATAGAGCATTCTCAGATCGAACTACCCAAGAGTTTGAAGACCTTACTCTGGGCCTTTGTATTGCTCGGCGCGGGCATGTTCGTGATTGGCCTAGCAACTGGCAATGAGGAAGGAATCACACGAACTTGGCAAACCTTACTGATCAACGTGATGTTTTGGGGAGGTATCGCGCAGGCTGGAGTGATCCTATCGGTTATCTGGCAGATCACTGATGCCAAGTGGGGGCGTCCTTTCAAACGGCTAGCTGAGGCCTGTGCTGCTTTCCTACCCGTTGCCTTCGCTATGTTTATTCTTGTATTTTTTGGCAGTACCGTCCTTTATGAGTGGACTCATACTCCATTCATGCACCACGGGGTAGCTGTCAAGGCTGGTTATCTGAATATCGAATTCTTCGTCATCCGCAATGTTTTCTGGCTCCTCTTGCTTTATGGAATCTCATACTGGTTCGTTGTAACGTCTATCAAGCCAGACCTAGGACTTGCCCGACGAATTATGGGCTCCCAATGGGGTGGGGCTCTAGCTGACAGGCTTTTGGATGGATACGGAGATCAGGAAGATGAAGTAACACGCCTGAACCAGCTATCATCACGTATTGCGCCAGCGTTGGCGTTGATATACGCGGTTGCGGGTTCTTTCTTAGTGTGGGATTTCGTGATGACGCTGGATCAAGAATGGTTCAGTACCCTCTTTGGGGTATTTTTCCTGATTGGGAACCTACAAGCAACGATGGGCATTTTAATCGCGATAGCCGTGACATTACGCAAACACTCCAAAGTCCTTGCAGAATACATCACAATCAACAGACTGCATGATCTGACAAAACTAGTCTTTGCATTCTCACTGCTATGGACATACATGGCCTTCTCACAATATATTGTAATTTGGTATGCAGATCTTCCGGAGGAAACACCATACTTGGTAATTCGGTCAAAAACAGAGCCTTGGTCAACTCTATTTTTGATTCTGTTCTTATGGCTCTTTGTATCTGTTTTCCTAGGATTAATGCCTAGAACTTTGTGTCGTACCCCCAATTATATCAGGTTCATGGGAATATACGTTGCGGTTGGGCAATGGTTGGCTATTTACATGATGGTCGTTCCTTCATTACAACACTTCGGGCACTACCACATTCTGCTCGGATTCCACGAGTTACTGATCACACTAGGTTTTGGTGGAGCATTTTTTCTCTGCTACGTCGCCTTCTTGGAACAGGTGCCACTGCTACCCATTTCAGACAAGCATCTGTGCAAATCTTGGCACGGCCACTGAGTCATCGAAAAATGGCTTTCGGGATTTACCCGGGAGCCGACCTCACTTTCCTTTCTCCCTATTTGAAATTCCGAGTAGCTGTAGCAATCCATGATCATCCCGCAGTGTCTGGGTAAATTCAAACCGTAGTAAAAAGCTTTTGGGATCCTTCACATGCTGATGTGTACTAATCACCCGACCACTTAGAGACGAATACCAATCCTTTTCAACATCTAGATCTGCATCTGGGAACTGCTGCAGGCTCAATGAACCGTGTGCACCCTTGACCACAGGGCGATGATAGCGAAATGTTGCTCGTTCCAAGTTGATCTGCTGGAGAGCAATAACCCGTGCTTCCTCACCCAGCCTTGCAACGGCTCGAGGAAAATGATCTTCCATCTCGCGCCGTGCGGTTTTCCAGAGTTTCTCAAGAGCTTTATCTGGTAAGCCAAGTCGATGGCCGACCTCATAAAAGAAATTTATTTCACTGGGAAGTAGACGACCATCTACAATCATGATTCCAGCCAGTAACTTCAGCATCTCAAACGCCAATTCTCCATCCAACTGAATTGAATGAACTCGAACTTTCTTTTCTAACCTAGCCACCGACAGCAATTTCTCTTTGAGTTCTCGGCTCTCAACCAACTCCATTGCCTTCTGCAGATAGGGCAACTCGGTATCATCTACTTTACCGTCAATCGTGATGATACCGACCATTACTTCTGCCAGCCAGTTTCTCTGCTTTGAGTCCAAATCTTGGACTACGGCAAAATTCATTGCTTTCTCCAAAAACCATCTGATTTTGCACTTCCAGTTCCCCTGAATTTATTGCAAGGGGTATAATATATCGGCCAATTACATTCGGTATTTCTGACACGTAGGTGATTATTCATCTTAGCACTACCAGCCTATGCTCCTCCCGGAAATTCAAGAACATATTCGGTATCTTTGAAAGAAAATTGCACGACATACGGATTGACCAACTTGCTCTTCAGCGAACCGCACATTATCTTTCAAATGTTCTAGCGCACCTTTGTTTCCATAAATTGACCTGGGACCAATTAAGATCAACATTTCATCTCATTGCCCTGTTTGTAACTCACTCATGATCCACAAGCAAACCTCTCTCAACCACATTCACTTCAGTGGAATTTGTGGCACTGCCATGGGTTCTCTCGCGGTACTACTCCAAAAACGTGGATACCATATTACTGGCTCAGACCAGAATATTTACCCACCGATGAGTGATCTCTTAAGAGAGCATAGTATTCCAGTTCGTGAAGGCTTTTCTCTAGTGCATCTGGAACCACGACCAGACTTAGTCGTGTTGGGCAATGCGCTCTCGCGAGGTAACCCAGAGGTTGAAGCGGCCCTGGCCCAAAGTATTCCTTATATTTCAATGGCAGAGTTGCTGAAAGAATTTTTCATTCGTGGTCGAACTTCTTTGGTTGTCACTGGCACACATGGCAAAACCACCACAACTTCATTGCTCGCTTGGGCCTTTGCCAACGCTGGTATGAATCCAGGATTTCTGATTGGTGGAATTGCTGAAAATTTGAAGACTAGTTGTGCTGATGGTAGCGGAAACTTCTTTATCACCGAAGGAGATGAATACGACACAGCTTTTTTTGATAAACGCTCCAAATTTTTGCACTACCTGCCTGATCAGTTGATACTAAACAACTTAGAATTTGATCATGCTGATATTTTTACGTCCCTTGAACAAATACAGCAAAGCTTCCGTTGGCTTCTACGTCTGGTTCCAGGCAATGGATTCGTGGTTGCAAATGGTGATGATGACAATCTCAAACCTGTGCTGGAACAAATTTACAGTCCCTTGTTAACATTTGGGCTAGGACCGGACTGTAATGTCCGCATTGAGGATATTCAAATCTGTGAAACAGGTTCTCGGTTTCGCCTGGAAGGTAGTGGTCAGAAATCTCAACAAATCTGGAACTTACCGATGGTGGGTATTCACAACATTCGTAACGCCACAGCTGTCATTTTACTAGCCCAACATAACCATCTTAGTGCCGAACAAATTCAGCAGGGCTTTTCAAGCTTTCAGGGCGTGAAGCGACGTCAGGAATTGCGAGGGGCCATTAATGACATCTGGGTTTACGATGATTTTGCTCATCACCCTACGGCAGTTGCAGAAACCATTCGGGCTCTCCGGCAGAAACATCCTGGGAAACGCCTTTGTGCTGTCTTTGAACCGAGAAGCAATACCAGTGTCCTACGGATACACCAAGAACAATTGGTCTACGCCTTGGCTCAGGCAGACGAAGTGCTTTTGGCACCACCGCATCGAGCAGAGAGAATCTCTCCAGATGAACGATTAGACGTCAAGGCAATAGTACACGCCCTGAACAGACAGATTCCAGCCCATGCGTTGGAAATCTCAGCTATCTTGGAGCATTTACAGGCCACCGCTACCAGTGGTGATGTAATTCTCATCATGAGCAACGGAAAGTTTGATAATCTGCATGAGCGCTTGTTAAAAATTCTGGACTCTGAGATAGATTTAGCATGAAGCCCTTGAACTGGCTGATTTTGTTCTTGGTCGGCATGCTGCCGATTGCTGGGCTAGTTTGGACCTTCCAAACCGATCCTCACCTGGCAGTTCCTGAAGACTCCAAAAATTCTTGGACTGATCCGCTGACAGCCATCATCTTTGTTTATGTCAATCCAAGTTGTGAAGCTGGTCAGAATCTCTGTTCTCCTCCTCTCTGGATGGGGAGACATGAAATCACCAATCAGCAATTCCAGAGGTTCAGGCAGTCGCATTCGAGTCGGGATTACCGGAATCAGCCTTTAGATACTCCATTGCAGCCGGTCGCTTATGTCAGTTGGGAAGAAGCTCATGCATTTGGTGAGTGGCTAACCCAGCAACACAGTGGTCGATATCGCTTTCGCTTACCAACATCAAAAGAATGGCAACAAGCTTGTGAAACTAGAGAAACTCAACCCTGGGAAACTGCTGAGCAAGCTTGCCAGTGGGCTTCAGTGAGTGATGAAGTCGCAGCTGCAAGTTTTGGTTGGAGCCACCCCACTTATCCTTGCAATGACAATTTTGCAGTAAGTGCTCCAGTTGGCTCCTTTCCTGTCAATGCCCACAACCTTTATGACTTACTGGGTAATCTTGCGGAATGGACTAGTGAAAAGGCCAAGCTGCCAACTACAGCAGAGCAAGGATATGTCACCCGCGGAGGCAGCTGGTTCAGTCCTCCAGATCAGATTTCCTGTAAATTTCAGGAAGTTTTTTCTGCGCTTACTTCAGATCCTCGTATTGGCTTTCGGCTAGTTGCTGAAGGGCTTCCAACCCCAAAGCAATGAAAGGGAATCATCTACTTTTCTGGTGGTTATTTTACCCACTACTGCTCATCGGACTAGGGACACCACTAGCTGCAGAAACACTGGCACTGCAAACTCTACTTCAGTCAGCTACAACCAAAAAAGTTGCTCAACACTCCTACTGGTTACGGCTGCTTCACTATCGTTCCACTACTCCGACCAACAAAAGTGAGATCGTCAGTCAGGATTTTTTCCTGGATCCCAATGGTGCACAGAATCCCCAAGCTGAGTTGAACGCCACATTACGAGCGTTTTATGAACCAGTTGGTGAGAATCCTGATCAACATGCACAGTGCCGTTTCATTGCACGTTTTCACTGGTTACAGCAACAACTTAAGTTTTCCCCAGCGCCCCCACTTGTCAAATGTCCACGCTTTCAACGCTGGGCAGGACTATCCAAACTTGATTCGCTGAGCGTAGTCTTCGTTTCGGCTTATTTGGACAATCCAGCTTCTTTTTTTGGTCATCTGTTGGTCAAGATCAATTTGAAGGAGGGACTCTTTGCACACCCTCTACTCAGTCCAACACTCAATTTTGGTGCTAGTCCAGATCCAGATGATAACGCTTTAGTTTATGCAGTGAAGGGCATCTTTGGTGGCTACAGCGGTCGCTTCTCTGACGAAAGATTCTATAATTTTCAGCATATCTACGGAGAAAATGAGTTGCGCGACCTGTGGGAATACCCGCTGAAACTAACCAAAACTCAGCAACGCCGTGTACTTTTCCACACTTGGGAATTGCTGCAAGATGTTCACTTTGAATACTATTTCTTCTTGGAAAACTGTGCTTATCGTATGGCAGAACTGATTGCCATGGCTTGGGAAGAGGAGATCAATCTTTATTCTTCATCTGAGTTCTGGGCCATTCCTATCGATGTTTTCTTTCGATTACAACGTCTGCAAACTCCTGATGGGCAATCGGTGCTTGGCAAATCAATCCTTGTTCCTTCCCGACAACGCAGGCTTCAGTGGAAAACCCTAGATCTGAGTGCATCTCAACAAAATTGGGTAATCAACATCCAGCGCCAACCAGAAAAACTAACAGCACTAGAACTATCTGGACTATCTCTAGAGGCCCAAGCCCAGGTACTTGACACGCTCACAGACTTGTTGCAGTACCAAAAAGCACGAGAAGAAATGATCTCGGAATCTCTTCAGAATCTGCGTCAACAAGTTCTGCTGAGACGTAGCGAACTACCGATACTTGTTAAGACACCACAACCACTCACACCCGACTCTTTGGAGGGACACCCTCCTTTGAGAACTCAGTTCGGTGGATTTCAAAAAAATGGTGCAGAACGAGGTATAGAAGTGGGAATTCGTGCAGCCTACCATGATCTGTTGGATCCAGTTCATGGGCATCTCCCCTATGCTGAACTACAAGTTTTGGATTTAAAAGTCCGTTTCAACGAGACAAACTGGTGGGTTCATCAACTAAAATTTTTTGAGATTCAAAATCTTTCTCTCTCCCCAACACGATTAGATACGGTTTCAGGAGTTTCTTGGCGAACAAGCGGTGAGTGGCAAGAGGAAGCTCTTGATAAATCTCAACATAAAGTCATACGACTCGTTGGGGGCATCGGACAGAGTATAGCGCTACAACACGATCTCGTTGGATTTACCTTTGCCGATACAATTCTGCAATCACGCACAGGTTCAATACCAGAAACCAGCTTTCAATTACAGCCTGCTATAGGCGTACTCTGGCAAACGGGTGATCAATGGTCCATGCTAGCTCAATCCAGTTATCGTCAGCCATTGTTGGGGGAAAGTGCATTAGGTCTTAGTACCGAATGGGAAGGCCGTTGGCAGGTAAATTCAAAATGGGGACTTCGTTTTACTTGGCAACAGCAAGGAACTGCACAAGAAGCCAAAGTGCTAGTTCATCATTTTTGGTGAAGCATGCACGAGTTGCTCAGTCCCACTCTGTTTCTCTTGGTGGCACTGCTCATTGGCTTACTGGCGTTTGCTATTTGGAAGCAGAACCAAAAGCGACGGCATTGGGCTGCGTGGCTCTGCAGCATCATCTTATTACTAGTCTGGTTGCTAAGCGAAGTATGGATCCTTTCGCCATCCAGTGATACCAACATGACAGGGTTACTTGCCAAGCATCAACTGTATTCGGCCTTGGCATGGTATCTGACCCTTTGTAGCACAGTTTTGTTGTGGCTCTCTATACAATCGATTGCTCCCATGATTAGGATTGTTATAGATACCTTTGTACTGCTCTTCTTGGTTTTTGATTTCTTCGCTATCTGGGGAATAGTTTGGATGAGGCACTTGCTTAGTAATCACCAAACCTTTTAATGTCTTCTAGTGGCTTTTCTTGCAGCACATAAGTCAACCTGTTAAACTTAAAATTCAACTTTTGCTCTCCTTGAGATCATATGAAAAAATGATGTGGAATCACGTGCTGGAAAATATGCGCGACCATCTACTAGCTCTGACTGCAATTCAGCAGCATCTCGCGCTGGAAGAATATGAAAAAGCTACCGCTGCCGCAGAAAACCAACTTGGTATGTCTTCTTTGAACAGTCACGGCACATCGCACATGGCTCGCTTCATGCCAACAGCCATGCAGCAGATTGGTACACAGATGCATAAGGCAGCCAGCCGATTTGCGACCATTGTGCAAGAGGGTGGTTTGGGGGGAAATACCAACAAAATTCCAGAAAGCCTAGCAGGTGTCGTGCAACAGTGTGCTGCTTACCACAGTTCTTACCGAGTACATCCATGACCAAAAAATATCGATTACGGAGGTACTTCTTATACTGTCTGATTAGTCTTCTTCTTATTTCTTCAACAACTTGGGCAGCAACTTGTTACTCACCAACTCTAACAACCCAAGATCTGTCAATCTTTTCACCGACTAGTTTCGGCTGCCATTCGCAAGCTGACAGTAAGATTCATGGAATTCAGTGCGTTCACGACAACCAAGAAGCCCGTCTTCTTCGTAGAAAAGTAACATTACCTGACCCAAATGCCTTCACTATTTTTCCCCCTCAGTTTGCTCTAGTCCCAACTGATTGCTCCACAACCAACACCTGTTTTACAGACTCAATCCAGCCTATTTTCGGACAGATCTTTCTTCGAAATAGTATCTTCCGAATTTAAGCTGTCTCGCTACCCAAATTTTATGTGATTTGACAGAAACTTTTGGTTGTGAGTAGTAGCATGGTGGAAACTCAGTTTGATCTGAGGAGAGGGCAACTGATTGCTCTTCTTCTCGCGCTGGTTGTCGGGCTATTCTTATTTGAGCCCTGGTCCCTATTATCCAAGCCAATCTGGGAACAGACTCCCAGCATTAAGAGCATTGCCGAAGGGGAACAAGTCTTCGCGACGAATTGTGCAGTATGTCACGGGGAAATGGCAGTTGGCGAAAATCCTCACCATCCGATGGGTGGTATGAAAGATCAAGGAGGTTACATAGCCCCAGCACTCAACGGTACTGGTCATACGTGGCATCACCCTGACGCAGTCCTCTTCAAGATTATTCAGGAAGGTTCGATTGCTGAAGATTCACCAATGCGTGGCTTTGATGAAAAACTCAGTGATGCTGAAATTGTTGCTAGCATCCATTACTTCAAATCACTCTGGCCAAAAGAAATCCTGAATCGACACAAAGAAATGGTACAACACTGATCAATTCTAAGTTTCATTCCACATTCTCTTACCACGGAATTTCAATGAAGACACTGATAGGTAAACTTCTATTCTTATTGTCACTAATACTGGCTTCTGCTACTTGGGCCTCCGACATCACGATGTACAAGCACCCACAATGCGGCTGCTGCGAAAAGTGGGCGAATATTCTGCGTGATCATGGGCATCAGGTTACCAGCAAAGGCACCTACAACATTGAGCAACTCAAAAATCAGATGAGATTACCCAGTTCTCTGCGCAGTTGCCACACTGCCATCATCGGAGATTTCATCATTGAAGGACATGTACCTGAAAAGACAATTGCTCGCTTTCTTGCTGACACACCAGTTGGTGCCCGGGGGCTAGCTGTACCGGGGATGCCCCTTGGCTCACCAGGGATGGAACATCCGACCCGAAAAGATGCATATGACGTACTTTGGTTTGACCAGCAAGGCAATGCACAGGTCTTCGAACACATCGACTGATAAAGCTCTTGTTTCAAAGCCAACCCTGTAGGCGTTGTAGAAACCTCTCCAGTAAGCTAATTTACTAAAAGTAATTTCACGCTAAACACCAACGGAGTTAGAGATGTCCGATCTTGGCACGATCGCCCTGATGATTGCTCTTGCTGCTTGTCTTTACGGCACAGTTGTACCCCATCTGGGTGTTAGAACAAACAACTGGAACCTGATTCGTTCTGCGCAAAATGCCAGCATCATTAGTTTCTTTCTGATTGCGATTGCCTCCGGGGTGCTCATCCATGCACTTGTGGTCAGCGACTTCAGCATCTTCTACGTCTGGCGCAACTCCAGCGTCGACATGCCCATGTTCTTCAAGGTGACCGCGTTCTGGGGCGGCCTGGAAGGTTCACTCCTGTTTTGGATTCTGGTTCAAAGCTTCTTTGCGATGATTGTTGCCTTCCGCTATCAGTACAGTAATCGAGAAATCATCCCATATGTAATTGCCACTCTGAATGGGATCCTCTGTTTTCTGCTCGTTTTACTCCTCGGATGGTCCAACCCTTTAGATCTACAAGCAACTATTCCTGCAGAAGGACAAGGACTGAATCCGTTGTTACAGCATATTGCCATGGTGGTTCATCCGCCTTCTTTGTATCTGGGCTTCATCGGTTTCAGTGTACCCTTTGCGTTCGCGATTGCCGGCATGATTCGAGGGAAACTAGACAATGAGTGGGTACTAACCACTCGCCGATGGACTCTGGTCTCTTGGTATTTCCTCTCAATGGGGTTGATTCTCGGTGGGCAATGGGCGTATGAAGAATTAGGATGGGGTGGTTTCTGGGCTTGGGATCCTGTTGAAAACGCTGCCTTCATGCCGTGGTTGACAGGTACCGCTTTCCTACACTCTATGATGATTCAGGAAAAGCGCAACATGCTCAAAATCTGGAATGTTGTGCTAATTATCATTACATATGGTTTAACAATCATTGGAACATTTCTGACCCGCTCAGGAGTGGTCAACTCGGTTCATTCCTTCACTCAATCTGAAATTGGCCCTGCCTTTCTAGTCTTTCTCGCTGTTGTCCTGGTCGTAGGTTTTGCGCTGCTTTTTCGACGCATTCAGATGCTGGAATCTGAACACAAGATGGAAGCCGTCCTGTGCCGTGAAAATGCCTTTCTTGTTCAGAACGTTATCTTCGTAAGCATGGCTTTCACCGTTTTGCTGGGAACAACCTTCCCACTGCTTGCTGAAGCCATTCGCGGCACAAAGTTGTCTATCCAAGCACCATTTTTCAATACGATCATGGCACCAATGGGCTATGTTCTATTTTTCTTAATGGGTATTGGGACTGTGATTGCCTGGAGGAAATCAAGTAAAGAAAGTCTGCGCAGAAACTTTCAGAACCCGATGATTACAGCAACTCTTGGAACAACTATTCTAGCTGTCGTCATTCCCTTCCATTTAGAAGCATTCACAATTTTTTGGATCGCTATCTTCGTCACGGCCACCATCCTGATTGAAGTTGGAAAAGCTGCCCAGGTGAAAGGCAAGCAACTGCAAGCTAGCCTCCTGGTAGGATTGATTCACGTTTTTCAGCGTAACCAGCGTCGCTATGGTGGATTAGTGATTCACTTGGGAGTCGTGCTGATGTTCCTTGGCTTTGCAGGCACATTTTTCAGCGAAGAACGTGACCTGACACTGGAACGCGAAGAAATGGTTCCACTGAACGCCTACTATCTGAAATTTACTGGTGTTGAACAATTCCAGGTACGCAACGCCACACACCGAGCCGCAATCATTGAAGTCTATAATCAGGACAAACAGTTGCTAGAAGTGATGAAGCCTGCCAAAAGCTTCTATCCAACCCAACCACAGCCCCTGACTGAAATTGCACTACGAAGAGAATTCCTGAAAGATCTCTACCTGATCTTTTCCAGTGAATCTGGTGCTGACAGCGAATTAGTGACAATCAAAGCCTATGTCAATCCGCTTGTTGGCTGGGCATGGATGGCTCTTCCCGTATTCACTCTGGGTATCGGCATCTGTTTAACTTATCGACCACGCAGTTTGACCTCACGCCAGGAAGTATCACGTCAACAGTACCTCGCTGCTGAAGGCTGAGTATGTGGAAGTCATGGAAATTCTGGACAGTCTGGGCCACCTTAGGTGGATTGATTGGTATATTCGCTTTTGGTTTCACTACAGACCCCAAGAAAGTTCCTTCTCCACTGATTGGTCGCGAAGCTCCAAATTTTCAACTCGTCAATCTCTGGAACGGAGAGTCTGTTGAACTAAGTACCCTACGAGGTACGCCCGTAGTCTTGAATTTCTGGGCTTCCTGGTGTGTTGAATGCCAGCAAGAAGCTCACATTCTGGAAGTTTTTCACAAGCGTTATGGTGAAACGGTTCCTCCTCGGGTTCGCGTCCTCGGTGTAGCTATTCAGGATAAATCTGAGCAAGCACAGGCTTTTGCAAGACAGTTTAATAAGACTTACTTTCTCGGCCTCGACAACACCAATGGTGACATCGCTCTAGAGTATGGCATTTACGGGGTGCCAGAAACGTTTTTTATCGATCCCCAAGGAAAGATTCGTTTCAAGCAAATTGGTGGGGTCAGTGCAGAATTGATGCAGGAGCAAGTCGATGAAATGCTTGGTCAAGGATAATCTTAATTTGATTGGACAACTTGTTTTTTTTTGAGATAGGAGGCCTCATGAGGTTCGTTATTCTGTTTCTACTAAGTTTCGCTATTGGCTGGGGTGGTCTACAGGCTGACCAACATAACCCAGAATTGCCTGATCTTTTTAGCCAGCTAGAACAAGCAGGAACATCCTATACAGCAAGTCCGATTGTTCAAAACATTTGGGCGATCTGGTTAAAGCATCCGGACTCACAGCTTACACAAGCCATGCAAGCAGCTTCCGAGATCATGCAGAACGGTGATTTGGAGCAGGCTGAGTTGCTGTTTACCCAATTGATTGAAAAAGCTCCTGGCTGGGCAGAAGCCTGGAACAAGCGAGCCACAGTCCGCTACTACAGAGAAAACCTGATTGGCTCAATTGCTGACATCAAGGAAACTCTTACCTTAGAACCCCGCCATTTTGGTGCACTCTCTGGTCTAGGAATGATTCAAATGCACCTTCAAGATTATTCACAGGCCTTATTAACCTACGAGTCTCTGCAAAAAATTCATCCAAACTCACAGGATGTTGGAAGAATACTTCCAGCACTGCGTCAGCAGATTTCTCAACAGTACCTCTAAATCTTCCTCTTCAAACCACCATCTATGAAATTCCAGCAAGTCCAGGAACTCTGGGAAATCAATCCCAATCAGTTCCTTGGATTGTTCAGTCCACCGGGTCAGAAGGAGCATCAATTATTTGCTGCAATCTGTGGAGCAGCAGTAAGGGGAAAAACTGATCTTGTCAGGATTAGTTCGCAAGAACTTGAAAAAGAATCTGGACTAAAGAGTGATGAACTCAGCGCAATGCTTGTGCAACTGGAAAAAAAGGGAGTAGCCCGTAGAATCAAGGAATCCAGATGACTCTGTCTGCGCTAGATGAGAATCACCCACATTTGCATGCCAGCACTTATGTTGCAGAGAGTGCACAAATCATTGGAAATGTTTGGCTAGCGGCTAAGAGTTCTATTTGGTTTCAAAGTGTGCTGAGGGGAGATTCTGATCAAATCGTGATTGGCGAAGAAACAAACGTACAAGATGTGACCATCTGTCATGTTGATCCAGGCTTTCCTTTAGAGGTTGGTGCTAGAGTTACAGTTGCGCATCGCTGCATTTTACATGGTTATACAATTAACGACGACTGCCTGATCGGGATGGGGGCCATTCTGATGAACGGTGTGCGAATCGGAGAGGGGAGTATCGTTAGGGCAGGAAGTCTGTTATTGGAGGGAACCGAAATCCCTTCCTTTTCGTTGGCAACTGGTTCACCAGCCAAAGTTAAGAAGACTTATGGGCAAGATATTCTTGGGCAGATTCGTTAGGCAAGTACCCATTATGTTAGTAGAGCGGAACACTATAGCAGCAACTGGCGAAAACTCGAATCCTAGGCGCTTTGTGCAAGAGCATCGTAGTTCATGGGAGAGGCGTTGTAACGGTGAATTTCTGCGAACACCTGACGCAGTTCCTGTGGGCCTAAGTCTGAAAGAACCTTGTGATTACTGCCTAGCAGACGGTTCAAAAAGAGCATCTGCTGCTCTTCAGATCGATAACCAAAAATCTTCAGTTGTTGTCGCAAAACATCAAAGACTCGTTGACTAATCTGAGGTTGGCTTTCTTCCTCGACTACTTGAAAATATTCCTTGGACAGAGAACGCAACTCTTGGCGCAGTTCTACTTCTTCAGAAAGCTTTGAAAATCTTTTGCGCTCTCGGAGGACTTCTACCACAACGATCAATCCTGTGATCATAAGGGAAATCAAACAAAAACCGAGTAGTATGGTCTCCATGAACAAACTCCGTTGGCATGCGGAAGGAAAATAAGGCATCCGGCCTAAGGCATTGACGCACACAAGACCCACAAAAGCACAAAGCAGACCAACTCTTCTTGTCTATACTTCTCATCAAAACAACCCAACCAACACTCTTTATAGTGCAAGCAACTCTTGAAGAACAGCACCATTTATACTTCTCCAACACCTCCTCAACTTGATCCCAGACCCCATGCGGACCTGCGTGCACAGACACGCCAATTAGCAAGCGAACACCTGCGAAAAGCAGAACTAGCACCGATAATTCGTCACAGTCAGGAATTACAAAATTCTCTAATCACCGAGTATGCTGGTGACTCACCAGAAAACATTGAACTTCTGAAAAAATGTCTTCAAGAAGTCCGCATTCTGGGAATCAATTTTGTGATTCCTAAACGACGTGTGCTCCTCAGCGTTCATGAGATTTTACGTCTATCAAACCTTGGGTTTCGCTTTGGCAAACTGGACCCAGACTTTGAGATTCACCTACAACAAGGTCGTCGTATTCCTTTTTTTCAAGGAAAGCCACTTCCCAACCAAAACTGGGAACAAAAATTTGCCTGCATACTCAAGCACAAAATTTGCCTGGAACTTCTACAAGAATACCGTTCCGCTTTGGAAACTATTAATCAGCAACGTCAACAAACCCTTGAAAGCAAGAATAAGAATTCAAGCCTGAACAAGGAACTACGGCAGCAGGCAGAAGAGAATATGTTCCAGTTTAAGGTCCCAACCAAATTCAATTTACTCGATCCTCCACTAATTCCAATGGAGGAAAGCCTGTTTGCTCACGATCAACAGGTAATGGAAGCAACCCTGTCAGATGTTGCCAAGAAAGTCCTGGAAATGCAAAACCAGGGAGAACTTCCTTCTTTATTTCAGGAAATTACACTTCCCAAGATTCAGAGTTTACCGCACCATGTGGTAATTCTGTTGGACATGAGTGCTTCGACCTTCGAGAAAGAAATCTTTAAGCTCTCCAATCTGGTTTGTGCCGAGTTACTGAGAACTCTGCCAGCCTATTTGCCCGACTCTACGTTGAGTATTTTGCCCTACAGCGATGGTGCTCAGGGTGTGATGAATAATTTTCAGAATTTCATTGCACCAGGCGGCACAACTGCCTACGATGCCATCTTTTCATTTTCTCAGCAGTTGCTTGGGAAGAAAGAAGGGCATCGAGTGGTGATTCATCTCTCTGATGGATTACCAAACAGCTTGGAAGACGCTTGCCAACAAGCGAAACAGTTTCCAACTCTCAATATTCACTATGGACAAATCATTTTCGGTCATACTAAAAGAGTTGGTGACTTAGCAGACTATCTATTTGTGGATGAAGCTACTACTTCCGGACAAGATCGAGATTCCACCCGTTTTGAAAAATATGTGTCTCACTTCACTGATGTTGCCTTGGCCTCACAAGGTGAACAAATCATACTCTGGGTCATGCAGCATCTTGATGAAGCGGTGATAGCCATGCTAGATCTATTTATCGGGCAATATTTCCTGCAGCAAGCTTCACCTGAAGCTACTCATTCTGAAGACACACTTACGTCCCTCTAGACCTCTTACTATTCGTTACCTGTTATGCGAACACCGGTTGCTGCTCTCCCGAACGCAGTGTGTGAAGAGTTGGACTTATTACAACAAGTTCAACAGGGAGCCTTGCGTGATCAAGCTGATGAAGCTGACCCTAATTATTATGATGACATTCTCGAGTTGCGCGATTCTCTAGGAGAAGCACATCCAGAGGATTTACCAGCGCTGACCAATCAAATTGAGCAATTGATCTTGCTTGCTCAACGACAACAGGAGCGAACACCAAGGAATCGAAGTTTTCACTGGCATTCCCCATATTTTGCCCACATGCGCTTACAGGAGCAGGGAAAAATTCGAGATCTGTTGCTTGGCAACCAGAACTTCTTCTCCACTCACCTCTCCTGCTCAATAGTTGATTGGAAAAAGGCTCCAGTTAGTCAAATTTTCTATCGCTACCAAGAAGAGGAAGAGTACATTGAAGAAATGGGAGGACGAGAAGTTGAAGGACGGCTTTTACTTAGAAGACTAGTCCGTATCGAAGATGGGGTTCTACGCAGTGTCAGCTGTCCACAAGGCACGTGGTTTTTTGAAGATGATCAGTGGTTTCAGTGGGAACAGATAAGAATTGAACTGAGTGGTGGAAGTGGTAGTGCTACTCGACCAATCCATGAAATTGGACCATACCGACTGGATAAGCATCTGCCACAAATCACAGCATTGATTGATGAACGGCAGTTTGAAATCATTAGTCAACCAGAAGCTGGGGTGATTCTTATTCAGGGAGGAGCTGGTTCAGGCAAAACAACAGTTGCTTTGCACCGGCTCGCTTATCTGATGACACAAAAGCCAAGCTACTTCAACAGCAATAGCATCCTACCGATTGTTTTTAA
Source organism: SAR324 cluster bacterium JCVI-SC AAA005 (assembly GCA_000224765.2). Lineage (GTDB taxonomy): Bacteria > SAR324 > SAR324 > SAR324 > NAC60-12 > JCVI-SCAAA005. The sequence continues at coordinate 38,487 of AGAU01000114.1, forward strand.
TCGGGCCCTCGCCCAGTACATTAGTAAGCTGCTACCTTCACTTGGAGTTGATGGAGTAGAAGCAAGAGTCTTTCAGGAATGGGTTGCCCAATTACGTCAACGTTTTTTCCCAGACATGCCTTCCCGTTATGCTGAGAATACTCCCGTGAGGGTAATAGAGTTCAAGCGAAGTCCTGTCATTCTTGCTTGGTGTGCTCGGGAGCTAGAGCGTCAGCTGGATCGTTTTGAGGCTAAACTGACGGAATTGTTTAGTTCATTGACCAACGGTGGTGATGTAATCAATGTGTGGAACAGTTCTGCCAAATTTCCAGTGACCGATCGTTTATCTCGGTTGTTGAAATGGGCCCAGGGACAAGAAGCCTTTACCCATCTACCACCTATGCCCGATTCCTCGATCCGGCAGCGAATAGACCGCCTAGTAGAAAACGGGTTCCCCGATCTCCTCAAGAGTCCTCAAGCGCTAGCCCTCCAACTCTGGAATGATGCGCTGATTCAACGTAGAGCGTTACAGGAAGCAATCACTGATTTTGCTCCAGGGTCGTTCAGTGAAAGTCAACTCGAAGAAATCTGGAGTTGGAACGTACGTTGTTACCAGCGGCGTCAGGTCATCGTCGGAGAACGAGTCGAAGAAAATGGAGAAACATCCGAAGGGTGGCTAGAAAATCGGAGTCTCAGCAATGAATTACCAACCCTAGATGAAGAAGACGATACTCTGCTACTGCTATTATACCAGCTGACTACGGGGCCTCTCCGTGGTCGGAAGAATAAATTACTGCAGTACCATCATTTACTGGTAGATGAGGTCCAGGATTTCAGTATTCCAGAACTTCAGTTACTACTCTCTATGACGCCTCCAGAGGGTAAAAGCGTAACGTTGGCCGGAGATATGGATCAGCGTATTTTGGCAGGAAATCGCTATCAGGACTGGAATACCATGTTGCAAGCCCTGAGGGTGGCGGTTACCGCCATGGAACCGCTAACGATTGGCTACCGATCTACCTATGAAATCATGGAAGTTGCAAAGCATGTCATCGGCCACCTAAGCGTTAATACAGTGTGGGAAGCCACAAGACACGGCGCTCCTGTGGAACGGTTTGGCTTTCAGCATCCAGGAGTGTTGATTGCATTTCTGGTGGATAGTCTCGGCAGTTTACTGAGAAGAGAACCCTCTGCGAGTGTGGTCGTACTTACCCGTGAGCTACCAGAGGCTAGAAAAATTGCAGAGCAGTTAGAACGAGCCGAGATAACGGGATTACGATTGGTTGCTGATCAGGATTTTTCTTTCAGAGCCGGAGTTGAAGTGACTGACATTTCACAAACTAAGGGACTTGAATTTGACTATGTGCTCTTAGTTGATGCAGATGCTTCCACTTACGGCCCAGATGATCTATCTCGGCACTTGCTCTACGTCGGCATCACTCGTGCCGCCCATCAACTGTGGCTGCTGCATTGCGGTAATCCATCTTCCCTCCTTCCAGACACCCTCTGCTGAAGTCTGTGATCGTTCTTCCAGCACGCGTGAAAACAGTGGAATCTCCCGGGGCAATTTGGAATCAGGCAGTGGTAAGAAGACTTCTGCATTGCGCCCCGTAACATCACCCTCTAGCAAGCCATTTTTGTCATTTACATTGAGCGGAGGAGATGTCGCATAATCTAGGAGTAGCTTTCCGTCGCGTGACTTGAGATTAGGGTGATAGATCCGTAGGCGTTCTTGGTACTCGCGAGCCTGAATCAAGTAATAGGCAATACGTGACCAAACTGGCAGAGCCCCACTGGAACCTGTCAGGCGGAACCAATTCGCAGTTGTTTCGGCTTCTGCAGGGCGATCTGAGCCAACATAGACGGCGATTGTGTAACCTCCTTTGGTTTGCATTCCCTGACGTGTTGGAACTGGCAAATGACCAACAAAAGTCGCATTCGAATAGTTATTGGCAGTTCCTGTTTTGCCCAGAGCAGGGATTTGTACTGTCACCTGTTTCCCATCTTCACGCGCATACTCTGTTTGTAGAAAGCGTTTCGCTCTTCGGCCTGTTCCGTACTCAACTACTGAACGCATAATTTCTTGCAAAGCCCGATTGACACTAGGATCCAGAATATTACGAGATTGATGATCCGCTTCGTAAATAGTTCTGCCCCCGGTATCCTCAATCCGTTGAATCAATGACCAATGATTTTTGGGTGATTTTGAATCTCTAAAAACTTGACCAGTGGCCAGTGACTGATAGAGCAGTGCAAGATCTTGTAGCGTTACCTCATTCGCACCGAGTGGGAACGAAAGTATCGGCTGAAGTGGGCTCTCGACACCTAGGAGTTTTGCTACTTCCACAACTGTCTGTAGGGAGAGCAAAATCCTGAAGTCATGGTTCCAATAAAGACGTACTGTTGAATAGGGTTCCTGGCGCAATAAATCCTGCTGACGTTGTTGCATCAAGTCTCCAAGCCCCTGCAAAATCGTTGAACGTATCTTTCCGTGCAACCAAATGTTAGCTGGTGAAAAGAAGTGCTCTCGCTGATTCGAAGTCCAGACCTGATTGTACAAGCGGAAGCGATAGGAAGTTATGGGAACCCAGCCTTTTGTGAGTTCAAGAGGGTTCTCTGCGTAGGCTAACCGTGGGGGTACGGGGGTATTGTAAGGATCTGTCCGCAGCGCACTGTCATGAACATAAAAGTTTTGAATCCACTCTCCAGCCACCTGATCATCAGTTTTAAAACTGCCGTTGAGGAACGCATCTTCTGTTTGTACCAGTTGCTGCTGCAAACGCTCCTGCACCTCCTGAAGGCGCAAAAAGTTATGTTCCAATAACTCTCTTTCACGGCTTACACGGGCAGAACCTGAACGCAAGCGTGAGCGTACCTCAGCAAGCCAGTTCCGACCATGATAAAGATTACGCAGTGCCTGTTCCTCTTCGGGTGGTTCAAAGGCAGTGTTACGTAAGAGTTCCTGCCGAGCCGCCTCCATCAAGTAAGGTTGCATTCGATACTGAGTATCAACGATCCCATAAGTATCTCGTAAACGGACAACGTAATCAGCGCGACTTTCATTCGCTTCTCGCGCAAAGCGAGTGAATTCCATTAGTTGTTCGAACTGCTCCAGGTCCAAGTAATCGAGCAGGTGTTCCAGCAAGTAAATACTGGCCAGATTCTCTGAAAGCGCACCAGCCCAAACTAACGAACTTTGATTATCTGGTGGAGTGTGATCGGGCTTGGGAATGTAGATCTCACCCTGCCATTGATAAACCCGATACTCATTGGACAGGGCCTCCAACGGATTCCAACCCAACTCCATTGCCACCATGTACAGTAACAATTTAAAGGTTGATCCAGGTTGACGATAGGCCTGCATAGCCCTGTTGAACCCACGAGGGTCAAATCCACCCACAAAAGCCCGAACCTCACCATCTTGCAAAACCATCACACCACCGTCGAGGGTCGGTTGCTGCTCAATACTCGCCTGCCAAAGAGATCCCGTGTTATCACGTTGATGCAAGGCCACTAGAATTGGACCACCTGTTTTCAGGTTCTCAAGTACTTGCTGGAAATCTTTTTTTCGAAGTTTGTTGGGTGCTTGCGGATTTATTCGACGAATAAACTCTTCCAACAACAAGCCCCGAACTTCTGCCCGATGAGCTCCTACTTGAACCTGTACGCTTGGGTTATCTCCCAGCAACACCTCCTCAATTCGGCCAGTGTAGAAGTTTCCAGATCCAGGTTGTAATGAGGATGGCTCTGGATTCGTGACTGGAGCAGCATAGCCATTGCGCTGAAATTCTAAGCGAGAGAGATGTCGCCGCAACTCAAACTGCGCAAGGTATTGGAGATTGGGATCAAGTGTCGTCTGAATACGGAGTTCTCCCTTCTCTACTCCCTCAGCACCATAGTCCTGTAAAATGGAGCGAAATGGTTCCTCGTTCATCTGCTGGCGGACCACCTCAATCTGGTGATTATCTTGATAACGGAACGACCCCTGTCGAAAAGCTACCAAATCCTGAGACGCCTCCAAGAAACGATCCTCAGAGATGAGTTCCATTTCCAGCATGTTACGTAAGACATAGTCTCGACGCTCTGTTGCCCTCTCGACAATACGCTGTATTTCCTCTTGATTCTGGGTCCGGAAGGGATTGTAGTTTGCTGGCCCCTTAACCGAACCAGCAATGAAAGCGACCTCAGAAAGATTTAGGTCTGAGACGTTTTTGTTGAAGTAGTAACGGGCCGCAATCGCCAATCCCTGTCCTGTTCCATGCACGTGGAAGAGATTGGTATAGAATTCGAGAATATCTCTTTTGCTGTAGCGAGCTTCCAACCGCAGAGCGTCCAGTGTCTCCAAGGCCTTGTTTTTCCAACGATTTTCTCCATGTTCCAGTCGATGTTCAAACAAAAGTTCTGAAGTCTGCTGGGTAAGGGTGCTGCCTCCTTGAATAACACGTCCTGCAAGTAAATTAGCCCAAGATGCTCGGAGGATTCCAATAGGATCAAAGCCGATATGCTGGTAAAAAGATTGATCTTCACTAGCAATGATTGCATCAAAGAATGTCTCTGGAATTACTGCATCCAGATCAGAATCAATCCGAGTTGGTTGGTTGGCCTGAAGGTAAAGAAGATGGACTTGGTCGTAGAAGGCGCCTAGTTTCGTGCGTTGATCACGATAGTAGACGGTTGTTTCGGTAAGCAGACGCTGCTGGATCGCTTTACGATCAAGATGAGGAGCAGAAGCTAGGAAAACAAGATAGCCCAGTACCGCTGTACTAGTCAGCAGTAATAGATTGATCAGCGTGAAGAACCCAAAGCAGGCTTTGGCGACATATCGTGGGACTGACAAGATCTCACATCAGTTAGCAGGAAATTCATTTGCGTGAATCAGGTCACTCTTGGCAGCCATGATGAAATCACTCTCCACCAAGCCATCAATCTTGTGCGTCCAATAACTCACACGTACGTTGCAGAAGGATAGTATCAACTCAGGGTGATGACCTTCTGATTCTGCTAGATTAGCGATTAAATTCGTGAAACGAAGAGCCTCTTGGTAAGAGGGAAAAACATAATTTTTCTGAAGATGATGGTTGTTGATCATTTTCCAGCCATTCTGCAATTCTTGGAGTAGCATTTCTAGCGCCTCTCCTTTGAGTGGTGGAACAC
>AGAU01000113.1 GCA_000224765.2 SAR324 cluster bacterium JCVI-SC AAA005
TAACCTCTACTTCAGCGTCAGCAGTGCTGAGATCGTGGCGATTATGGAAGGTAGCGCAGAAAACATGGCTGCCGTTGAAATGGTTACTTCATCAACTGGGACCTTTAGTTCCTTTGAGGCGATTGAAATAATCGATTCCAAGTCAATGACTTCGGCAATGGAAACTGCCAATAAAGTAGTTTCTGCGTACCAGGCACCTAACCAATAAATGTTGTCTCACACTTAGATTGAGGAAGGATAGAAATGGGGTTGATGAAGAAATTACATGATGCCTTTGAGTCAAAAGATGTCAAAGCCATGGATCAACTGATGGCCGACGATTTCATCTTTGTACGTCATCAGAGTGGAACACAAGTCACCAAGTCCGAGATGCTAGGTTGGGATTGGTGGAACAACGATGGACCAACTGCTGTCATGCGAGACTTCAGGGTGATTTACGAAAACAATGAGATTGGAGTTGTACACAGTTTTAACGAATATCCTGATGGATCCAAGAGGCGGTTGATGGCTGTTTATAGCATTCGCGATGGTCAAGTTACCCGATCAGAAACAGGCGCCACCCCTCTCAAATGATCTGGACTGCTTCAAAGGGATTCAATCAGATTGAATCCCAAATCCTTTGATGGAGAATTCTCTGAATATTTCATCGTGACAAAGTTCAATTTTTCTAACAAAGAATTTATGGCAATGCTGGCTGAGGTAGTCAGTGATGTACACTGCTGCAATTCTGCTTGGGAAGTGACGAAAGTAAATGAACATACAGCAGACTGACTTTGGGAAATCTCATTAGGAAAGTATTGGTGCTCTGATGAAAAGAGTTTTTAAGTTTCTAACCTTCTGGGCTGCTCTTATCTTAGTAGCAATTATCAATCTGGAGATTATCAAAAGCGGGGGGTTTTGTCTGACTGACACCTTTCTAGATAGTGGATGGTCCTTTTGTAGGGATGTTGCGAGGGATTCTTGGCCAAATATGTCCTACGGGTTTATCTATGTTTATTTATTGTTGAATGTGTTTTCTGGTGCAGGATTATTCTTGGCTTTTTACTCAAAAAGACAAAGAGGCCACACAGAGGGTAAAACCCCGTCTAAGGAGATCTAGAACAAACTATTTTGCTTCAATCAATATATTTCTTTAGGTCTAGTTCGTGAGATCAAATGCCTCTTTTCAGAACACCTCTGCCCTGAAAGAACAGAAAAGATTCCGCCTCTTGGAACCAATTCATTGCTATCGGAACAAACAGGGGAGTCGCCGGGAGCTAAGAAAGCAAGGATGTTATGGGGGTCAGTTGCCCAGGAAATTCTAAGACACACCAACACCAGTAGGATGATTTCTCACCGGGTCAACCTGCCCCAACTAACCTCTCGAAACCTGTTGATCAGATATCACAATCTTCCTCAACTGACAGTGAATTAGCCCCATTTCCTTCAAGGCGTTATAAATACTGACGTGAATTGATTTTTACACAGTACTCATAACCTGGAGTTAGCAGGCTCAAATCTCCGCCCAGCCAACTAAATTTGATTTGCTGTCTTACTCTGACCCTCCCCATTGAAAAACTAATTATCCTCTTGCACCTCACAAACTTTATCATCCATCGGTTGGACCGACGTCTCACCACTCTTCGTATTCCACTTGTTATAGTTTCCCCGATCCAAGTCCTTTCACAGGACCTTCAGGTCTTCCGATTATCTGTCCATTCCCCGAATATGATCAACAAGAAGTCTTGAAAATCATTGAAAAATTGCTGTTATTTTTTGCGAAACAGCTTCTCCTAACTTACGGTGCTCTTCTTGCTCAAAGTGGATCCCATCTAAGTCACTACTCTTGATGAATTTAGAGGCATCCAGGAACTCACAACCCATTTCCATTGCTTTTCTTCGATAATTTCTGCCAAAGAGTTGGGATTTTTCAAAACCACCCTGAAACATCTCTTCATTATCTCCTAGGTTTGCCAAAGGGGGAGGGGCCATCAGCAGTATAAATGGACCAGTCTCATTCGATCCGACTGTACTTTGTTGGACATGCTTGATCAAAACACCAACGCTTTCAGCAATATCATAGGCTGAAACGGAAAAACGGCATTTCAGATCGTTGGTTCCCAACATAATTGTAATCAGGTCGAGAGGCTTATGGCTTTCCAGACAGGGTATCAAGTAATTCATCCCGTTCTTGAAGCCTTCAATCGGGTCATCCCAGACGGTAGTTCGACCGTTGAGTCCTTCTTCAATAATCCGAAATTGATCTCCTAAATTATTTTGGAGCACTCCCGTCCATCTCAGGTTTGGGCCAAAACGGCATTTATCATGCGGGCTATATCCCCACGTGTTCGAGTCTCCATAACAGAGAATTGTTTTCATCAGTACCTTTCATGACTAATTTTTATTGGAAGTGCAGTGTGTTTGCTGGCCATGTGGAAGTTAATTCTGAACATCTGTTCAACCATGTAATCGGGAAGCCCGATTAGTTTTCAAAAAGGTCCCCGATCTTATCTAAACCTAAAAAATGATCTCATCACATTTTGAGACTTGTTGACAGTGCTTTGTTAAGCCATTGGATGAGTCATTTGGTCAGGATTGATCACTCATCAACATGATTGATTGTTTAAGTTCCTCGTAAAAAAAATCAGTCGCTAATCGAATCCTTTTAGACCGTGTCAGGTCTTTATGGGTCAAAATCCAGAGATTACTTTCCTTGAATTTTGGCAGCCCTGTGATCCGCTTTAATTTGGGATCCAACAATGCTTTAGGATAATCAGGAAAAGCCGCAATCCCTAAGCCTGCCTCACAAAGTTGAATCAGGGTGATCATCGAGTTGACTTGAATCATCCCCGCAGGATTCTCGACTTTTTGATCCAGCCAGTTTTTAGCTTCCAGAAAGCTCATGCTCTCATCGAGAAAGATAAAATGGTGTTTGTCAGCATCATGAGGAAAATCTATGGCCCCTTTTTTCTCAAGGTAAGACTTATGGGCAAATAGGGCGAAGGGCAAAGGAGCGATTTTTCTGCCCACAAGATTTAATGGTGGACTTCTACTGTGCCGGATTGCAATATCCGCTTCCCGTTTTGAAAGATTCAGGGTTTCATGCCCCACCCTAATTTCCAGTTTGATTTCAGGATATTGTTCTTGAAATTTCTTGAAACTAGGGGGGAGCAGTTTCCCTGCAATTGATTCAGTTGTTGCCAACACAATGCTTCCCTGGATGCGTTGATCCAACCCATTCAACCGACGTAAACTTGACTCAATGACTTCCCCCACCTCACTAATTTCCCCCAGTAAATTCAAACCTGCTTCCGTCAGTGAATAACCAGTGGAGGTATTCTCGAACAAAGTCACTCCCAAATCATCCTCCATCGCCTTGATTTTCCTAAAAACAGTAGAGTGACTGACCTGAAGAGAATTGCCTGTGCGGGACAATGTCTTGTCCCTCGCTAAGGTGAGAAAGTATCTCAGTTGATCCCAATTATTGTTCATAAATGCACATTTAGTTTCTAATTTTGCTTATGAAGAAATAATTATGCACAGGTTAAATTACATTTCAATCGCATACGCCCAAAGATAAAAAACTTATAAAGAATCATAGAAAGAAGAAACGAATCAATAATTTAATTGGAAACAATGAGGTAACCAGCGAATCACAAAATACAATCAATCAAATTCACATTTTCAAATTACTAAAATCCATAACTTCAACTCAGAATGGACCATGACAAAAATTGCAATTCTTGAATACTCTCTTTATGGACATGTCAACAAGTTGTCTCGTTCCATCCGAAAAGGGATGGAATCTGTCGGTGCCGAAGTAAAACATTTGAGGTGTGCGGAAACTCTTCCCCCGGAGGTCCTAAAAAACATGCATGCTCCTCAGAAGCCAGAGGATGTAATGGAATTGACACCTGCAAAAACTAATGAACTCGGAGATTATGATGGAATCATGTTTGGAGTTTCTGCCGGGTATGGAGGGATTCCAGCTCAAATGAAAACTATCATGGACGCCACAGGAGGTCTCTGGCAAAGTGGGAAACTGGTTGGTAAAACCGCAGGCGATTTTCAAAGAACTGGAACCATGCAGGGCGGACAAGAAACCGCAGCCATGAATTGCATGTCCTTCTTTGCACATCAGGGTATGGTGTTCATCCCACTCGGATATGTTGATCCCCAGGCATTTTCTTTCGAGGAAATCTATGGAGCATCCCCTTGGGGCAGTGGCGCCTACGCTGGTCCGGATGGTTCCCGACAACCAACCTTGATGGAGTTGTCCATTGCAAAGAATCACGGAAAACACTTTGCTAAACTAACTGCAAAGATTTCGGCATAAAACTAGTCAGATACTTTGGCTAAATTATCAAAGGTTTTAAATGGGATTACTTCAGGATGGTCGGTGGGTAGATTCTTGGTATGATACGAAAAGCACTCAAGGCAGATTTGTTCGCAGTACAGCACAATTTAGAAATTGGATTACTTCTGACGGTTCACCTGGGCCGAGTGGAATAGGTGGTTTCAAAGCTGAGGAAGGCCGTTATCATCTCTATGTTTCTCTAGCCTGCCCATGGGCGCATCGTACCTTGATTTTCCGTTCTCTGAAAGGGCTGGAAAAAATGATTTCACACTCTGTCGTGCATTGGTACATGGCAGAGAATGGTTGGACATTCCAAACTACAGATGGAGTACTACCTGACACCGTTAACAATGCTGACTTTCTTCACCAGGTTTATACGTCGGCAAAACCAGACTATTCAGGCAGAGTTACAGTTCCTGTGCTGTGGGATAGAGAGAATAGTACGATTGTTTCTAATGAGTCATCAGAAATTATTAGAATGCTTAATAATGCCTTCAATGGCATTGGTGCAAACTTGGAAGATTTTTACCCTCGAGAACTTCAGCAGGAAATCGATGAAATCAACACACGAGTTTACGAAACTCTGAATAATGGTGTTTACAAGTCCGGCTTTGCAACAACTCAGCAAGCTTATGAAGAAGCTATTGGGCCCTTATTTGCGACGCTTGATTGGCTTGATGAAAGGCTATCAAATCATCGTTTCTTAGTGGGAGATCAGATAACAGAAGCTGACTGGCGTCTATTCACGACTCTGGTGAGATTTGATCCTGTATATGTTGGACATTTCAAATGTAATCTCCGTAGAATTGCCGATTTTACAAACCTATCGGGCTATGTACGAGACCTTTATCAACAACCAGGCATTGCAGCTACTGTAAACATGGAGCACATCAAAAATCATTACTATGCAAGCCATGAAACAATCAATCCGTTCAGAGTTGTCCCTGTTGGGCCACGTACCGACTTCACGCTTCCACACAACCGTTCAAAATTGAGTTAGATAATGAACCCAGTTAGGATGATTGCAGAAAAACCTCATGACAGTCGAATTTTAGAGTTCAGGATCTATTTCTGAAGAGACTCAGAACAAGTAGATTCAGAAGATTTTCCAGAATTTTTCATCCTCAAAAACGAATATCTGCTAATATAAAAAGGCCGAAAAGACTCTTATCATTTACGTCATATTTAGCAGCCGAAATAGTCATACCCATCAGGTAATTCCTAAACATTTGGTATCAACACTTCGAATATCACTAGGGAGCAATTGGTGACTGAAGAAAAAAAAATTCAAAAAATAATTAGCCCGAGGGAAAAGCATTGGGTTGGAAATGGATTTCACGTCAGTACCATTTTCTCAATGCACTCTGAGGAAGTGGAAAGTATCAGCCCATTTTTGATGATGGACCATGCAGCACCCAAATATTTTCCACCAACCCGGAAAAAACTTGGAGTTGGAGAGCATCCTCATCGAGGTTTTGAAACTGTAACCTTTGCCATCAAGGGGGAAGTGGAACATCGCGATTCTGGTGGGGGGGGAGGAACCATCACCACTGGAGGGGTGCAGTGGATGACCGCAGGCTCAGGAGTGGTACATGATGAATTTCACTCACGCAACTTTTCCCAAAAAGGAGGTGATTTTGAAATGATCCAACTTTGGGTCAACCTGCCTTCAAAATTTAAGATGACCTCGCCTCGCTATCAGTCACTCGAAGCAGCAGATTTTCCTGTGCTTGATGGGGCAAATCAGGAAATTACCGTTAAGGTCATCGCCGGAAGCTTTGGAACAGTCAAATCACCTGTGAAAACCTTTTCTCCAATCAACATGTATGAACTTAATGGCCCTGCCAATGCCAAATTAGAAATTCCTTTAGCGGAAGGTAGCAACACACTTGTGTTCCAGCTTTCAGGAAGATCCTCTATCGAAGAAAAATTGCTCAACAAAGGTAACCTTGCCATTCTCAGTAGATCAGGCAATTCCTTGAATCTTGAGTTGGAGGAAGAGTCTAAAGTGATGATTCTGAACGGAGAACCGCTAGGTGAACCAGTGGCAGCCCACGGGCCTTTCGTAATGAACACACGCCAGGAGTTGATGGAAGCCTTCAGGGATTTCCAGGAGGGTAAAATGGGACAATTGGTGAGTTAGCATGAGCATAATGACTGAGCTCCAATACATTGCGAACAGCCCCTATACTATAGTTTTTAAGCAAATGAATATGGAACCAATCTAGTTCCAAAGGGAACAAATCATCAGAAGTCTTCTCACCAACAGACCCATGCAGGTGAAGCATAGCGATTCTTACAGGTGATGATTCCTTTGAGCACCCCACCCTTTAAATGATGATAGCTCTCCAAGAGGTGATTGAGTGTCTTGGATGATTCTGCTGCTAGCGCCGTTCTGCATTGGTTGCTGACTGGCCATTAATGCTTTTAATCCGTTCTGCATTGGTTTTTGCCGTAGTCTAATCTTGCGTGTTGGCGCCTAACCTTTCTTCGTACTTTCTACGATCTCCAGGCTTGCGATAATTAGAGAGGAGAAATAGGGGAGATGGGAACCTTCTTGATTAGCCATGCCATCAGTGACTTTGTCCTACCCCCACATTGCAAATTAGGCCTAAAACAGCATGAGTGGGCAGGAGATGGTTTGACTTTTCCTCAAAGCCTATCAAGCAGCGGGTGCATTCATTATAAGAATACGACTCTCTAGTTCCTATTTTACTGAGGTAAATAGAAGATTCTTTCCTGCTGAGAAAGCTGGTCAAAGTATAAAGCAGCTTTGAAGGGTGAGGTGCAGTTGATTTTTCTCGATTGAGGCTCACATAAAAGCTGTTTTGTGGCTTCTTCAAAAAAATGTTTCAGCATCATCGCACGGATGATAATCGAGAGCATCGATTGTATCTGCTAGATCGAAGACTTTTCTGGTATTGTTACTAATGGCGTAAGCAAGTAAAAATTTCTTATCCACCTCCAATGCTCTCTCAAAAGTATGAACACAGTCCTGGTGACTTAAGTACATGGCTCGCATGTAATCTTCTGAAGAAGTTCCCCGCATAATCGTAGGATCATTGCCTTTGATCACCCAGCCGATTCGGAGTCCAACAAACTGAATTTCAAAATTCTCTGAGAAGTACTTCCCTAGATTCTCACCAAATAATTTTGAAACTGCGTATAAAGAATCTGGGTTCGTAGGATCTGATAGTGAAAGAATTTTATTCTTGGATGGATCTAAGGTTTCTGTCGTAGTTAAGCGGGTGTCTCCATGTTGAGTATGATTCGTACTGGCAAAAACAATCTTACTTATCCCAGCATTCACGCACTCATTGAAAACATTGTAGGTTGCTTCAATATTATTTTGCCGAACACTTTCCCAGAGTGCGTTGGGACTTGGATCAGCTGCCAAATGAATCAATGCATCAAGACCGGAAAACTTGCCAAAAACCTCAGCGCTTCTTGATAGGTCTATTTTTGTAGAGCCCAGTTCCAGATTTTCTTCAAGAGTAAACGACTTTAACTCGTGTTGCACTGACAACTCATTTCGCAAAACAGTACCAATTGTTCCATCTGCTCCGGTGATGCCTATTTTCATTATTTTTCCTTTTTTAAATTCTTTAGGGTTCCTCAAAGTCATTAACTTCAGAAATTTCTGAGGCTAACCAAGCTTCCTGCAATAATTTGAGCTGCTTTCGTTTTGGGTCATAGAGATCCTTGACCATCGATTCAAGCAAAACTCGATAGTAGTGTCGATCAACAAAGGTACGTCCATGCTGGATATCCACAAAGCAATGACGCTGATAGGCCCTGGAGTTTGGAAGTTCAAGGTATTTGGGTGAATCAGGATTCCTCGGCATCAGTAATTCAGGCTTATCGATTGTTGGAACTAGCAGTCATCGTTTCTGATCGATCCATCCGACATTGCAGTATTACAAAATTTGACCTGCTCAAGGTCGGCATAGTCCAGAACAGCTCCGTTTAGTTTTGCGCCTCGCAGATCAGCCCCGATGAGAATAGCCCCCCACAGATCAGTCCCAATCAAGTTGGCATTTATCAAATTCGTTTGACTCAAATCGGCTTCTATCAAGTTCACTTCGAAAAGCTCGGCTTCACTCAGGTCAGCTCTACTCAGCTTGGCCCCGAACAGATCAGCTTCTCTCAAACTAGCTTTGCTTAGATTCATATCTTTTAGGTCGACCAGAGCAAGATCACATTTTTCACATTGATTCGTCCTCAAAAACTTGTCCAAGTCGTCCTCGTCATATCCAAAAACTTGTGAACCAAGTATTATAAAGATCAGAGATAGCAAGATACATTTATTCATAGTTTCACACGCCATTACTCGTAATCTTCCCAACTCCAATCCTGCCCTTCACTTGGATCATAATCCAACTGTTCTCGCATGGTTTGTTGGCTAATCACCTTCCCCAACTTATAACTCACGCCGGAGAGCATGGAGATGAATACATATTTGTTGACTCTTGAATACCTCTGAATGCACAAGAACTCATGATTTTCATAGAGAACTTGATAAGGACCCATGACAACCTTCCCTTTGCGTTTCAATAAAACACGTTTGCTCATGTTTTTGTCTAACTTCACACCATGATTCACTGACTCATAATCTGGGTGCACGATTTCATCATACAAAGCGAAATCCCCTTGCTGAATAGCTCGTCGCCATGCCTTATCGAATACTTCTCCTTTCGACATCTGCCTTTACCTCCAATCGGGATTGTTAGGTTAATTCCCAAGGACAAAACTAACCCACTGCCTACCCATCAGTTTCCTTTCCATTTCTCTCTCCATCACCATCCGAGTTCTTTGAAATGCTTGATAGGTTTGTGAGAACATTTGCTTTGCGCAAAATCACCAGTTCCAAAGAGCTAAGATGCAGTATGGATAAATAGATAAATCCAAACAAAACATTGCAATTTAGACCGCCTAAGTTGGCGTAATCTTCATTTCTCTGGCAGAACTGGGAAGTCTACTTCAAAGACCCGCTATCTATTAAAAAATCTCGCATTATCTGAAACCAACGAAGTTCAAGCCACGGTCTGAGCACCACCTGCGTCGTGCAGATAATGGATAACATTATTGCCATTGGGTTATGCCTTCATACCCGGATCTCCGCGGCCAATCAATACCAATCCTCCGCTTGCTGCGATGCCCTAACTGGGTTCAAAGAACCTCTCCATTGAAGTTTCCGGAAGCACCCTACGTTGAGGCTACCCATCCTCTTTTTCCAGGAATATCGTAAGATTGTCGGATGGCTCACTGCTCTATGCAGCTCCTAGCGCTCACTAGTCTCCAGATTCAACCAGGAAATCTCTGCAGTACTCAGTGACACTTTCATCGCCGGCAAGGTCGTGGCAATTTCACCAGGGCTGCGGGGCCCAATGAGCGCAAGTGACGGAAAAGGCTGACCCAACACCCAGGCTGTCGCAATGTTTTGGGCCTTTACTCCACGCTCTACTGCGAGTTGAGTTGCACGCCTGCGACGCTCTGCGTTTGCCTCAGAGGAGAAACAAGCATCTCCAGTTGTGTCTGGTGACAAGGTGGTACCTTGACCCGGTTGCAGAAAATAACCTCTTGCCTGAGAAGACCAAGACAGGTGTGTCGTGCCAGTTTCCCTCAAAAAACCAAGCATCTCCGACGTGTTGGAGGTGATGCAGCCATCCCAGACTGGTTTTTCCATCACTGCAAGTGATAAGTTGTTGTTCAGGATTTTCAGTGGCTGCAGTCCCTTTGAAGCGGCATAAGCGTTGGCTTCTTTGAAGCGCGCCACTGACCAGTTTGAACCACCAAAGGTCTCAATCAGCCCCTTGGCGTAGAGCGCATTCAGAGCGTCCACGAACTCACTCACAGGCACATCAGGATTGTCTCGATGCATAATATAGATAGGGGCCCGTTCGATCTGTAAGCGCTCCAGGGAAATAGACAGCTGGGTTGCAATCACATCTGGCAGGCAGTATGGACTGTGCACACCTTTGACAACGACACGAGCTTCCTTCGTGATCCCACGGGTCGCCATCCATTGCCCCAGCACTGTTTCGTGGATACCACCTCCATAGATGAAACCAGTATCAAAACCATTTCCACCAGCTTCCCACCAAGCGTCCCAGACGATTGCACCCTCGTCAAGAGTATCTCGGTTGTCACAGCCCATGATCAAGGCACTGATTTCCCCTGTCATACCAGGAACCCCGACACGTGGAATCGCAGGAAGATTCGATGGCAGAGTACCGTTTAGGCTTCGAATATGCGATGGGCTTTCTCCAAGGAGTTTATAACCTGTAGCTTCCCGCCATGTTGCAATGACACGAGCGTTACCCACACTGTCAGATAGACTTGGTGCTGGGCTTGGGGCTTCTGATAGCCCTTCAAGGATGGCACGGCTGGCTAGTTCAGCTTCATGAGCAAAGAGAATCTGAGGATCCTTAAGCTGCTCAACACACTTCTCCCCAGCTATTTGAATCTCAATAATAGCATCCGAAGGACCCGCATCACGTCCGGGTATCCAGGGATTCGGCAGATGGATACGTCCCTTACTACCGATCACGGTTGCCGAATTGTCCATGGCTCTTCGAATTGATGTAGCGCAACTGGCAGTGATGTCTTGATCAAACTTTAAGAGCGCGTAGGCCGTTTCGTCAACGCCCAGCGGACCAAGAGAACCGATCCCCTGGATCTCAAGCGGTTCCGCAAACGGCAACCCTTGGGCTGCCCCAGCAACTAATCGAGCAAAGGAAACCGGATAGACCCCTACGTCGAGAATCGCTCCTCCAGCCAGATCTGGCCTATCTAGGCGTGATGTAGGATTATAAGTCGAAGCAAAACCAAAACTCGCCTCAATATGCTGGACCTTCCCAATCTCCCCCCCACCAATCAATTCTACTAAGCGCTCAATCTGGGGATGACAGCGGTACATGAAGCCTTCCATGAAGAAGAGCTCTGTTTCCTTGGCAACCTCGGTCATTGCGACAACCTCTCCAGGAATCAAACCAGCTGGCTTTTCAACTACAACGTGCTTGCCAGCCCGAAGAGCTCGAATGGCCAACTCTGCATGAAACGGATGCGGTGTGGCGATGTAAACAGCCTCGACCAAGGGTGATGCCAAGAGGTCATCGTAACTGCTAAACCAACCTTCTGATGGTACCGAAAAGCGCTCTCCGAAGGTCTTGCAGCGTTTCGCATCACGGCTAGCTATGGCATATAATATTCCATGATCACATTCCGCCAAGCCTTGTGCAAAATTAGCCGCGATTGAACCGGGACCGATGATGCCCCACTGAACCGTCTTCATGTGCTGTCCTTTGTTTATTTATATTTGTTCCAGAGTACAAATCCAATCCGTTGGTAACCTATCACTATTTGGCCTTGGTTAAAGTTTCCAATTGGGACGATCAATTCAAGAATTCTCTAAACATAGGGTAGTTTTTCATAAATTCAACAGTTCCTTTTTCCGTTCAGACAGTTTCTTTTCTAACATATCTAGCGTCGCCACGATCCTTTTTAAGCAGCTTACCAAAGCTAGAACGCTCCAAAAGACTACTTAGTTCATGACTACCATCTGGTTGATATTGTTATTTTACATTTCAACTAACGTAAGTTAGCACCTCAGTTACACGTCTCGCATGGAACAGAATAGAAATCATCGCTAGTATCAAACTAACAAAAAGCTATGAGCGCTGAAAAAGAGCAATTGAAAATGGGCAATATAAAAAAACCAGAGAGGATTACAGAATCTTTTTTCTAGAATATGACTATCAGAAAAAGCGTGGACAGGTCCTGATTGTCGAGAAAATGGAGTCTGCGGAATCAGGAAACATTTTTGGGCAAAAAATCCTGATTATATCGTCTATTTTCTTCAACCGGTCCCTACTGCTTAAACAACCCATTCTTCAATTGGGATCTGGCAAGATTGGCTGCTGACCACTTGCCAGCATTGACCAAACAATTGCTTCATTAATTCGTTCATTCAATTTCCTCAGACGGAGCAGAGTTTCGTCTCTCCAAATTCAGCTTCTGATGTTTGGTCGTTCTTCCAGATACACGCTTTCTCCAAAGTCTGAAGGAAGAGGGTTTCAACGATCTCCGCATCACCTTGATGACATCAGACTCGGAGAGACTAGTCTCTTTCTTAATTTCCTCAAAAGTGATCCGATCCTGCCACGCAAGGTAGATAATTCGATCTGTTTGCTTGAGCGTTAACTGGGGTGGGCACATTCTGTTATGTTGTAGTTTCAGTGTGTATGAATAGCTTCCAAAAACGAATAAAATGAAAGCAGCATTTGCGCTGGGCTACAAAAGAAGCTTTCTTACGGGATCAAGGCATCAAGTATGATGATCTGCAGACGCCAAGAATGAACATGAGGAAATTGTGTAGCGTCAAGCCAACATATTCTAAATATTCCACAATGGCTCCAATTGCGCCATCTCCGCGCTAGTTTCAATCTGGAATCCAACCATCTGGATCCCTAGTCTACACAAAATTTTCTCTACAGATTTCTCCCCTACTAGTCCGTTCAATCCATTATTTTTGTGCAGAGCTTGCGTCCAAATTTTGAAAATGCTGTGTACAACAATGGGAGTTGGGTTAAACTGAAGGTGAAACAGGACTTTAAATTTTTAATTGAAGCCTCAACAAAATCATTCCAAGGTAGTTCAGTGCATATAGCAAATCGTCCCCCAAATCGTCCCCAATATTTTTAACCATGTATCGCAATTTACTGCTTCGATTGAAAGAAATCCAAAATTTGGTGGAGATACGCCAAGGAGATTTTGATCATTTTGGGCCGAAGGAACCCACTCCAAACCAACGGAAACGCAAACCTCCACGCTTTGAGTTTCTTGGAGCAATCGGACTACTGCTCGGCATTTTCGGTGTACTAGGTTTTCTCATCTTTCAAGCGGTATTGTTTATAAACTACATAGCTTTTTGATCCATAAATTTCTAATTCTATTCATCCACTGACTTCTATCTAAAAGCTTTTCAGCTAAAACAGAAGATTCAGAAACTTTCCAAAATTTACAAAGACTACTTGTCTTGTTCCTAGTCAGTAGTGCGGAAATTGTTGGAATTTTGGAGGGGAGTGCAGAAAACACGGCGTCTTTGGAAATGGTGACGATGTCCACCGGAACATTTACTTCCATAGATGCCAAGGAAGTCATTGATTCTAAGTCGATGACGGCTGCCATGTAGACTGCAAACAAAGTGGTTTCCGCATATCAGGCGCCAAATCAATGAAATAAAAACAAACGCTTATTTTCCAATCAGAAATTGAAAGATGATGGCTGGGAAAATTGTCTTAGGGAGTTATGCCTCCTATGTACAAGTAGGCATGGAAGCGTTAGGAAGTAACCTATCATCCGGAGTGCAAAATCACTGCTAATGGGAATCATGCCTTGTCGGGTGTCTACATCGGTTTTGATGCTTTTCAAGAAGGCATTTTATCGAAACTCAATACGGCCTGGCCTGGTTTCAATCTAGAAATTCAAAAAGGGGTCTCCAACGAAACTGATGTAGTTGTTGACGCAGTTGAGGGCTCGGCTTCTCACGAATGGGTTGACATAACGTCCCATGGGCATAGGGAAGCCCCAGCACAGTGCTGAAGTGCGGGATTTCGTCGCTGAATTCAATCCCCGTCTTGATCCAATTCAGAGCATCCACACCCAGCATTAAGCCAGCTTGATCATATAACTCCTCGTAATAGCCATCGATCACAACTTCTGCCGAGAAATCCTTCCTCACTTCCGTATGGTAAAAATGACCGTTGTCCCGCTGAAATCCATAGAAAGTAGATTGCCAGAAATCCTTTTTGAAGCCCGTCACTCCAGACAACCGTTCCGGAGTGTCGGACCACTCGGGAGGTTCGCAGTACCAGCTAAATTTTCTATCCATTCACTTTTTCAGATTCGGGTACTCTAGAGACTTCATTTCAATTGTTGACTCTGCCAATGGCTTTGTAGGTTCTGCCTCGCAGTGTCTGCGGAATCCCACACGTCGATCAACTTCCACGGGCACTTTCTGAACCCGACGGTCTGGTCCCTTGCCCTTGCGCTTAAAGCGCGGTTTCTTTCTATTTTCTGGAGACCTGCGTTCCATTAGTCGACGTTCTTCCTCCACCGGCAAGTCTTCAACTCTTCGGTCTTCTTTTTTTCGCATAGTGTTCCTCTTTATAGAAATTATTCTAACCGTCCCTGATGATACTCACTCTTGCGGACTCGGACCTTCGCGATGAAGAAGGCGATAATGATCACGCCAACCACTACGGAAATTGCGTACTCCGTCACAAATGCAATGGCAGTTTCTAGCATAGGAATCTCTCTTGATGTGCAGGATGATGGTTTACTGCTCAAATACCAAACAATTCAAGCATATCTTGAGCTTATAAAAACCTACAGAGCATTTGTAAATCCGGCTATTTTCTTGACTTTATATCTCTGATCTAACCAAAAATCGTGATTCAGCAGAGATGGGTTGAACTGAATTTTAGCCAAGACTTTTCGTCCAGCTCACTTTGTCAAATCAAAGGCACTAGCTTGATCATAATTGTTATCCAAATCTGGGTTTCCCTAAATCAGAGTTTAGAGAACCATGTAAACTGTTTCTCTACTATTTTCTATCGCAAAATGCCTAATGCTTTTTTTGAAGAAATGAACTAACTGTATTCAGCATTGCTACGGGATTGACCTGTCTTTGTAAGCCAGCAGCTACCAATATAAGTTTCGCCTGATTCATCAACTATGGAAGACCTTAAGCATTTCTTCTTTCCCAACGTTGGGCACTCTCTGGATCATCTCTTCATGTTGATCTTCGCCACTGTGGCTGCGCTGGTATTCAACGAGTAGTGGGAGTTGGGGTATTCAGAACTGATTCCATGCGAAACTCCAAGACTGGCCGCTTTCGGGGTATTTGCCTTCCCTGCAGGCTGACTGGCAGACCGCTGGAGTCGAAGCGGCTGCCGGAATTTTAGCCAATCCCTAGTTAAGTTCTTGTTCCAAAAGTGACTTGGCTTCTGAACTTTTTTGATGAATTTAACAGACTAAATTCAGTGCTCCTTGACATAACATCAGTAGCCTGAGGTAAAGGCTCAAGGAATCAAGGAAGTTTCCACATCAACTACCAGAAATAGTTTATGAAAGCCTACCAAATCACCCAATGGGGTCAGCCTCTTGAAGAAAGAGAAGTGGAGATTCCCAAACCAAAGGGTACCGAGGTGCTGCTGAAGGTAACCGCTTGTGGGGTTTGCCACTCAGATATTCACATCTGGGATGGATTCTTTGACCTGGGTGGTGGAAAAAAAGTGATCATGGAAGATCGTGGACTAAAGTTACCCTTCACCCTGGGACATGAGCCACTTGGGGAAGTCGCTGGGTTAGGACCTGGAGCAACTGGAGTCTCCGTCGGTGAGAAACGGATTGCTTATCCGTGGATTGGATGTGGTCAATGTGATGTCTGTAAACGGGACCAGGAACTGATCTGTATGAACCCAATCACCATTGGCACCCGCAGGAATGGTGGTTATGCGGAATACCTGATCGTGCCTCATCCAAAGTACCTAGTTCAGTATGAGGGTGTCGACGAAGCAGTTGCAGCCACAGCAACTTGCTCCGGAATCACGGCCTACAGCGCCTTGAAGAAAGTAAGACATCTCCGTTCTGATGAATTCCTCTTGATTGTCGGTGCCGGCGGAGTTGGTCTTGCTGGAATTGGAATGGCTAAAGCAGTAGTCAAGGCAAAGATCATTGTGGCAGAGATTGATCCAGCCAAACGGGCGGCAGCGCTTGAAGCTGGTGCCGAAGTTGTTCTGGACAACTCTGAAACCTCTGCACGAGAAGAGTTGATTTCGCTTACCAATGGTGGACCGAATGCAGCCATCGATTTTGTGGGAGCCCCTGCAACCGTGGAGTTTGCCTTTGGTGTCATGGCCAAAGGAGCCAGTTTGGTGTTGGTCGGCTTGTACGGCGGTGCTGCGCAACTCTCTACTTCCTTGTTTCCTCTCAAGGTGAACAACATCCTAGGATCCTTCGTAGGGACTCAACAAGATCTTGTCGAGCTACTACAGCTATTTCGGGAAGGGAAGGTGAAACCTGTGCCAATGGTGAGAAGACCTTTAAGAGAGGCTCCTCAGGCAATTCAGGAGCTACGCGAGGGTAAGGCACTTGGACGCTATGTATTGATCAATGACTAGTGGGCTGGCTGATCTGACAGCAGGTATTTTGTAATTTGCTTCCACCTCATCCGTCCCAATTAACCTTCTAAGTGTAGGGGTTTGCAGTGACTCATCCGAAGATTGGCTTTGTAGGACTTGGGCAGATGGGCGGTGGGATGGCATCCAATCTCACCACTGCTGGTCAGACTCTCTATGTTTATGATCAGTCTCCTTCTGCAATGGCAAGATTTGCTGATACCAAAGCTATTTGCTGCAAAAATCTCAATGAAATCGTGCCAACCTGCTCTCTTGTTTTCCTGTGCTTACCATCCGCCAAAGAAGTTGGTGAAGTTCTTTTCGGACCAAATGGATTGGTGGACAACTCCCCTAGGAAGCTTTCTATCATCGACACTTCGACCCTCGAACGAAGTGAGGCCCTTCAGTTCCATGATGAACTTGCCCTCAAAGGAATCCAATACGCTGATTGCCCAGTATCAGGATTACCTGCACGAGCCCGTGAAGGAAAACTGACACTGATGTTTGGCGGATCACAAAATCTATTTGAGCAAGTGTCTCCGCTACTCGCATTACTTGGAAATAACATTGTCTATTGTGGGGAAGTAGGTTCTGGACAGTTAATGAAAGCTGTAAACAATATCATATACAACATCAATATTGTTGCTCTGTGCGAGATCCTACCACTGGCTGTGGTAGGGGGAATTTCGGTTGATGCCCTAGAACAGGTGATCACATCGGCGAGTTCTCGAAGTTTCGCAGGAGATCACTTTATTCCTCGGATGCTGGCCAGGAAATTCGATGGAGATTTCCCGTTGGCTGGAGCTTACAAAGACATTCTGAACATGCAGAAAGTAGCAGCCGAAAAGCAGGCCCTAACACCCCTGATGAATGCAATGATATGTAGCTACCAGAATACAATTGCTGAGGGGCTAGGAGATGAGCCCAAGAGTGCGATCATCAAAATCTACGAAAAAGTTCTTGGCGTCGAATTCAAGCGGGAGTAAACCGAATCGATACGTGCTTTAGTTGCGAAGTTTCCTGAAAATCATGACTTCACAAATTGATCATTTGTAACTTGGTGCAAGAGATTTAAGTTCCGCAACCCAAGCTTTGGAGTAGAATTTCGGAGTGCCCTTTGATGTTGGTGGCAAACATCCTGTCATAACCACACACAATCGGCTCCTTCGGTAAAGGACAAGGTAGTTTTGATGAATGATCCCAAAACAAAACTCCAGCTCACTTGAGGAATTTATCCACTACGTTGGGGGCTTCAAATTGAAGATATTCACCGAGCCACAATGAGTTGCATGTACGAGCCAGGAGAATTGATCACCATGTCCTATGGTGGTTTGGAATGGAAGATTACTGTTCCCAAAGGTGGTAGCATAGCAGACGGGAGGGGAGGTTCTTACACGTGCTGATTAAATGGCCGGATGAAAAAATCCAACCCATCGTCTCACTCAAGACTCAGTGCAGTTGGATCATCTGGGAATTACGCACTACAACCCCTCCGGCGCTGAGAATATTCTTCATAAATTGGGTGCCCTTCTAGAAATCAAAATCACTCAAGGCAAAGCTTTCCTATGCTTTCACGTGAGCATGCCCACAGGCTTAGCTGTCCTAAATTCTAGGCTCTAGGAAGAACTTCCTGACGAGCAATTTCAAAAAATTTGGGAAAATATTGGATTCTACAAAAGATTGTAGAATGCTTTTTAATCATCAATAATAAAAGTTTAACAATGTGGAACTACAGTGATTGGAGAAAGCAATGAGGGCCAGTTTTTTTCGAAACCTTAGCTATGTAATCCTTGTGTTATGGGTGTGCTCATTCCAAATCTACGCCTATGACCGTGAAGATTTGGATCAACTCCTGAGAACCCATCATTGTTCCGATTGTGATCTTTCACAGGCCAATCTGATTGGCTGGAATCTGAGGGGTGCTGACCTTAGCAATGCGAACTTGCAAGGAGCAAATCTACGAGGGGCGGCACTTATGTTTGCTGATCTTAGTGACGCCAATCTCGTTGGTGCCAATCTCAGTCGTGCCAATCTTTATGCGACAAATCTTTACGATGCAGATCTATATGGAGCAAATCTGTATGGAGCCCGATTCTGCAACACCGTCATGCCCGATGGCAAAACCGCAATCAAAAGTTGTTAAAAAAATTGCCAGTCCTAGATTCTTAATTCTTGTAGATCTTGAGTTTGATCAAAACGAAGGAAGAACATAAAACTTATTCGACGTAGGCTGTTTCAGTCCTTGGGACTTTTGATCGGAGTCTATGCCTTATCATCACAGCAGAGGGTCTTAGCCGATGGGCTACAAAATTTTCTCAAAAGAATGACTTACCACTATATTCTTTCAGTGTCAGTTACAATCCGGGTATTGGAAAAGACTGAGTCCAAGCATTGCTGCCCAGTTTCCCAGATGTTGTGAGTGAGATCGGAATGGTGGGATGCCAACTGAGAAACGATGTTGGTAAATTGCTGATCCAATTCATGACTCGCTGCAGAAATTTGAAAATGATCTTTGTAGAAGGCAACTTGTTCTCCACTTCGATGAGGAGCCAGATTGCCTCAGCAGGTAAAAAGCTGGAGGATTGCATTACAATTATTTGATTGCTTTCCAGATCAAAAAACTTTTTAAGTAATTGAAAATATTTGTTTATTATCCTTCTATTCCCAGCACTTCCACACCCCCCAAATTTTAAGAATAACTCGCCTCCTTTATTGAAAACAAATATGGATCCTGCCGGGACAACCCCGTCCTATCTCTCTGGAATCCTAGCGATGCTACTAGGCCAATTATGTTTTTCGATGAATGATGCGCTTATGAAGTACAGTGTGGGGTCACACGGTGACCAGCAAAGTGTTTTCCTTCTTCTGTTCCTGGGAGGATTGCTAGTCTGTACGATGACAATTGGTTAGTTGATCGGCCAAGGTCATTTCAGTTTAAAGAACTTGTTTACGCTCAATGACATGCATCTCCGAGGGTGTGTTGAAGTACTTCTCACCGGAGCATTCTTTTCCTCGATACTCCTGCTGCCTCTCTCCGATGTCCACACAATCATGCTCTCAGCACCACTGATGATCACTGTCTCTGGCGCTTTAATGCTCAGGGAGCAGGTCCATTGGAAGAGTTGGCTAGCTGTTTTGCTAGGATTTTGTGGTGTCTTGGTCGTGATGTGGCCAGATGATCTTGGCTTTCAGATTACCTATCTCTTACCTCTAATAGCCACGATTCTGCTTGTTGTGCGTGAGTTGCTCACTAAACGGATGATGCCTCATTATCGAGGAATAGAAGTCGTCTTGGTGACATCTTTGATGACAACTCTGGCAGGTGGCATGCTCACTTTTTTGGGAAACATCGCTGAATTTCAATGCAATCCCTTATTTGATATGTTCAGCCTGCATGTTGACAGTAGGCTACTTGATGGACTTACTAACCATTCGCTTGGCTCCAATTTCAGTTACTTCTCCCGTGCGCTATTCCATCATCATTTTTGGGTCATTCAGCGCCTATCTAATTTTAGGCGAAACGCCTTCAATAAACATGATTCTAGGCTCATTGATTATTGCTACCAGTGGGCTTTTCGTGTTCTAAAGAAAGTAGTTAATTTTCCTACTAGCTACGCCTATCTATTTTATTTAGATAATCTAAATAATTTTTATTAAAAATATCCTAATACGAAACGCAGAACGCAAAATAATCTATACTTGCTTGGCTGCTTTTGGAAAGAGGTGACGAATGCGTAGAATGGAGGCAATACTCAAAGTGGGTGTCAACAAAAGAGCATACAGTAATCCCTTGGCAAGACTAGGCAGTCCACTTTCATCAACCCAGCGCAGAGACACGAAAAGGAAAACCATCAGTTTAGGCACTCCAAGACAACCAAAGCACATCGCCATGTCGAACAGGAGCTTGGAAATCAGGTTCGTGATTAGCCCTTTTTGATAATGGGGGATAGCATCAAGCTTCTCAATATATTCTGGATCAAGACCATTCAGGCGGGCACCTGTTCGAATCAATTCAAGATAGCGCAGGGTAGGTGGGCGGTCCTCGGGTAATTTTCTGGCCTCTAATGCTCTGAATACAACAGCTTTTTGGACCTTTCCACAATAGGTTTCTACTTCCACAGCCTCTCTAGCATAACTTTGGTCTCCTCCTTCACTTTGCACAAGCTTTGCGAAATCTTCAGGACTCAAGCGCACCAGCACTCCGTGCACTGTTTCTCCAGGATCGGGTTCGACACCTGCCATCGATGGTTCCAACCAAGAGATTCCTCTCAAATTGAAAGCAAGACGCCAACCTTTGAGTTTGGCTGGGAAGCTCTCCTTGATTACCAGATTGGCTCGTCCACTCATCTTGTTGGGATGCATGTTGGAGCCAATGGCAAAATTCCAAATATCTTCCTCAGTTTGTTCTAAAGGATTTTCAGCAGTTATGGGTGTGCTCATCAGCAGTTACAAATAAAAGCGAAATCTATAAAATTCATTTTCATTGAGAGCATGTTCATAGTCTCAGTTTTCTGAGATGAGCTATCTAACATTCTCTCTAAAAGGCCTCATTGGATGGGCAAGTTGACGAGTTCTTGCATCCGATCTGCTGTCTCCTGCAAGACCCGCCAATTCTCTGTATATGCATTGTATGCAATATGATCCAAACCAATGTGCAGATAGCAAGCGTTTAGTCTTTCTGTTAGGTTTTTTGGTGTATCGCCAATTTGAGACCATCGATCTTCCAAAGCCTTTCGAAAAAGAGGGATATCCAGATTTGTGTGCCAGGGCGCCCAGAATTCAAACCAAGCCAAATCGTAAAGGTGGTCTCCAAAACGTCCACATCCCCAATCAAAGACTGCGTTGATGTGTCCGCCACTAACTAGGACATTTCGATTCATCAAATCGCAATGTAGCAAAGAACGAGGGACATTCGCTAAGGCAAATTCCTTCAAATTATCCAAGCCTCGCTCAAAAGCAACCATTCCTGAAGGATAATTCTGTTCAAGTTTACGACGCCAACCATGAGTGCGTTGGGTTGGCTTGTCTCCCTCAACATCAAGCAGATACTCACTCCAAGTATCAAATTTAGCGGTCCCATCTTTGTCCCAATGCCCCACTCCGGAAGCCTCTTTGAGATCTACAGTCCGTAAAGCCTCCAGCGCATTGACCAGATCCGGAATGATGCCTTGCCAAACCTCAATGGCTACTTGCTCAAGCGGATTTCCATGTGCTCTACGAGAGATAGCAAAGTAGCCATCCTGTATCTCCCCAACCTCAAAGACCTCGGGAATGGGGAGTTCAGCTGAACTAAACCTAGCCGCCCAGCAATCTTTTTGAAAATCTTCAATGTAACGCCCAAAGCGGATTGCATATTCCCTGTCTTCAACAAGGTATCCGAAACAGCGAGACCAAGCGCCCTCACCGATAAATTTAAGCTGTTGTGGTTCAGCAGAAAGATAGCTTCGTAGAAATTGCTGAGTTTGTTTTAAGGATACCGATGACATCGTTTTAGAAGTAAAGAAATTCAGTAAAATTAGAGAATTTTTGTGGACTTGCCAAACAACTGAATAACGTAGCGAGGCTGTTGTGACTGTTATGATATCCACAAGAACGGTTCATTTCATGGACGATTTGAGTCAATTATACCAGTTCTTTGTCAAGATTAGCGAGAGGGCAGATTGCGGTGCAAGGGTGGAGGGATTTTGCAGGTATTGTTGGCACTGTCAGGAAAAGCGACTTTAAAACCTGACTGTGAATCCAGATGGGAGGATTGGGCTAAAATGAGGCGCTCACCTGAGATCATTGTAGAACTATGCAGATGAAGGCAGCCCTCATCACCCAGTGAGACCAGTAGAAAATCCTATGGACGTGAACATCAGTAAAGAGTGAAACACTGCCCGTTTGAACAAGATGATCATGAAGATTGCCTCGGTCCCACAAATAGGATTTCCAATCTACATATTATAAGATTTGTTTCCAAGAAGTTCCAGATCCTTTATTTATGGGTCAGTGAGCTAGTCTCTAGTTAATTTTTTACCAGCACAGTTTGAGAAAAAATTTAGTAGATTCAAATTAAATTATTGATAAATTTGTTAAAAATTTAAAAGCGTGATTATAAAAAATATCTTTTTAAATTCGTTTCAAGAACCTATGTTTCTCTCTTCCAAAAATAAACCAAATTGATTTCTCTTGGTGCAACATGATTTCAAGGCACTCTCTCAGAATTTTGATTCTGATCCTGATAGGGAATATTCTCTCAGGCCCTCCCAGCTGGGCAAAGTTGCCCGTCGAACTCAATGCTGAGTTTGAGTCAGCCTATCTTCGTTCCGAATTGGAGTTTCTTGAAGATCCCTCAGGATTGATGGAATTGGAACAAGTGCTTAGTTCAGAGAATAAGAGGCGCTTTCAACCCAACGGAGAAAACGTTTTTAACCAGGGAAATACTAACTCAGTTTATTGGTTGCGTTACAGTGTCGCTAATCCTACCGCCAATTCTATTCACCTAATATTCAGTATTGATAACATCTATGGATCCCTTGAACTCTACGGTTTGAAGACAACTGGAGAGAGTTTCTTGGTTTTCAAGAAATCAGCCCAACAACTTGTCAAGGAAGGAGCAACAACCTGGGATCTTCAGAACACTTCAATATCGGTAGGTGCTGATCAGCAAACAGAATACTACTTGCGTATTGAACCAAATCTGATTCTTCGAGCAGAAATTTCGCTCTGGGAGCCAGCGGCCCTAAGACAGCATTTTACTGATAAATACAATCTGCTGAGCATTAGTTGGGGGTTCATCAGCTGTAATGCATTTTTCAGCCTTTTGTTCTTCTTTTTTCTCCGCGATAGGACCTATTTATTCTACGGTCTGCATCTACTTTTTTTCATCTTCCACCGAATGCTCACCAAAGGTTGGTGGATCACTGAATTTCCAAGCCTCGATTGGTTCAACTGGGTGCGAATCTATGTTGTTGGATTGACAATCGTTACCATTTTACTCTTTTTTTCAAAAGTCCTGGATCTAAAAGATAAACACCCGATTTCGCACAAGATCATCAGATCAGCTGTCTTCTGCATGCTTGGAATCTCATTCCTAGTAGCTTGGCTAGAGCCAAATCAAGCATTTCGAGTGTTTATGACCATCTCAGCAACTTCCACCATATTTCTACTGATCCCTTACAAGGCTTGGAGAACTGGAGATAAGAATGCTCTTTTCTATTCCTTAGGCTGGGGAATCCTATGCTTATCAACATTAATAGGAACCCAAAATGCCATGGGACTTTTGGAGTTTCCGACTTCTATCTTTTTTGTCATGGAGTTGGGCGCTTTTTCAGAGTCATTGTTGTTTTCAA
This sequence comes from SAR324 cluster bacterium JCVI-SC AAA005, assembly GCA_000224765.2. Classification (GTDB taxonomy): domain Bacteria; phylum SAR324; class SAR324; order SAR324; family NAC60-12; genus JCVI-SCAAA005. The sequence goes on from AGAU01000113.1 coordinate 23,853, forward strand.
TTGCATTGGCATTTCGCGTTCCTCAGAACGTTAAGGAACGCCAAAGGGCTCAAGAGCTATTATTAAAACAAATGCAGGCGACTGAACACTTCAAAAATCAGTTTCTGGCGAACACCTCCCATGAGTTGAAAACACCATTGCATGGCATCATGGGGCTCACAGAAAATCTGCTCACAGAAGCTCGTCAGCGAGGCATGCAGCAGATGTCTGAGACACTCCATTTGATAATCCAAAGCGGAAGACGCCTGAATTTACTTATCAATAACCTCTTGGATCTCACTGCATTACGAGAGCACCGATTAGCTCTAAATCCAGAGCTATGCTACCTGCAGCCGCTTGTGCGCTCGGCTGTTGACCTGATCAACGTACAGTTTTCTGCCAAAAAACTCCGCATTGAAAACCAGGTATCTGAATTCGTTCTCCCTGTTCACGCCGACCCATCAAGGATAGAGCAGGTTTTCCTGAATCTCCTTTACAATGCCTGTAAGTTTACTTCACAAGGACGAATTCAAATTCGGTCTGCAACAGATGATGAGAGTTTGCGAACCGAAATTCATGATTCAGGGCCTGGAGTCGATGATGGTGATCGTAAAATTATCTTTGAAGCCTTCGAACAACAAAACTCAGCCGTGACGGAAGGTATTGGACTGGGTTTGGCGATCTCCAAGGAAATCATTGAGGAGCACAGAGGTAAAATCGGAGTAGAGCCTTCCCCTCTGGGTGGGGCGTGTTTCTGGTTCTCTCTACCACTAGCGCAACCCTCCCAAATCCCTTTGACAGAGGATGGGGCAAATGAAAAATCTGGTAACCAAATATCTTTTCCATCTGCCGTCTCATCTGATTTAAAATCCAGAGGGAGTATTTCCATTTTAATTATCGATGATGATCCAGTAAATCTGCACATCTTGACAGGTATGCTCACAGAGACTGACTGGACCTTTACCTGTTGTAGTTCTGGTCAGGAAGCTCTTGAGTTGATGAATCAAACCACAGGCTTTGATTTGGTATTACTGGACCTAATGATGGATGGAATGGACGGAATTGAACTTTGCACAATTCTTCGCCAACAATTTGCAAAAGAGGATTTGCCAATTCTCTTCCTGACTGCACTGACTCGGACCGAGGAGCTTACCCAGGCTTTCGAAGCCGGTGCAAACGACTATCTTACAAAGCCAATTCAGAAAGCAGAATTGAAAGCAAGAATTTCTTCACAGCTGGAACTCGCTCAATTGCGCTATTCAACTTCGCAGGCTATTCATGAAAAAAGTAAATCCATGAGAGACCTGCTCGCTCAGACCATGGAGGTAGTAGTTCATTGCTGGGAGGATTGCCAAGGAAAGGATCAAATTTCTTTAGCTCAGGAATCCAAACTTTGGGGAGCTTACCTGGATAAGACCAATGGGGTCTGGCGATCACCCGGAATTAGACAGTACCTCTCAGCCTCCTCTATGCCTAAAAGGCCTCGCTGGCGTAAAGTTGCCCAAACTGTTGAATTTCTCCAGGCTCAACTTCCCAAGGATGATCCCCATCAACAACAACTTTCAGAGTTACTTGGAGAAATCTACGAGAAGTCTCAACAGGAGGGTCGTAATTCATCAGAGACTTAATGCCTTCAGATCCGACTAAAATCCCATCATTCCCTCTATTCCATCCAATCTGCAAAGAAACTTTGAATCTGAAATAGTCGAATCTCTTTGATTAAATTTTCGTATATATTCAAATACTTGCTCTAAATTCACTCAAAATACTCTCAATCTTTGCTGGCAAAAATTTTGGGGCAAACTAATGTCTTGTTGATCACTTCAATCAAAATTAATTTTTCTCCTTGCAGTCGCCCCATGGTTGTCCAATACAAAAAAGCTGACAATCAATATCAATTCAGTATCCAGGGAGAAGCATCTGAAAAGGAGGTAGAGGCACTTCTAAAAAGATTCCAGGAATTGCTTCACCCTGAACCAGGCTTACGAGTAAATCTTGTTTTGGATTGTACGGACTATCTGGGGAGACGTTATGAAGAACCAATTCATCCAGAGGGTGGCGAATCCTGAATTTGCTTCCATTAGGGGAATTCAGCTTCTTTTCCAGTCCGACTTACAACAAAAAATTTAGGAACCAGATAGTTCCAAGTATAAAAGGCGGGATGCCAATGAATTCATTGCCGTATCAGGTTTCTTGCCGCCGCAAAAGAACGTGCTTTCTCATCTAGCAAAAGTGGCGTGAGAAACTCTGACAGTAGAATCTCTCTCAGCATTGAAAAGGAGAGCACGATGTCACTTTCTCAGCCGTTGAATCCAACCAAAAAATCCGAAACCCACCCGATGTCTTTTCGATTTCGTGATTGGGAAAACATCAAGGTTCATTTGATCTTCTCGGCAGGTCGCCTTTCGCCAGAGTTGTTTGATTTGTTGCTACGATGTCTAGGTCACCGAAAGGAGGAACCTCAGATCTGCTTGTTATTCTGGCTGGCCACGTACAATCCACCTTTGTTTCATTTGATCTTGGGAATTCGTCGTTTATTGCTCAGCCCTCTTCAGTTGATCAAATAAACTCTGAAACATCATTAAACTCATTCTCAACTTGAAACAACATCAACAGCACTCTTCTCAATCCAATTTACTTTTTGAACAGTAATAATCATGACTCACTTTCCTGACAGGGTTCTCCCAAAACAATCTCGTAAAGCTGAGAGTAAACGGCCAACTCGTGAACAGATTGAAGATCAAGTGACTAAGTTCCTACAACAAGGTGGCGTGATTCAGCAGCTTCATCCTGAAAGAGCCCAAAACAATGATCTTGCAGAAATCGGTTCACAAATTGATTTGAACATTCAGGGTTTGAACGAGGAGGCTCGGTTGAATCTGGATAATTTCAACAAATAGTTGAGCAATGCAGAGATTGATTCTTAGTCAACTAATTTATGTGTTATCTCCACTAATTCGAGTTTTTCCTTCGCATATAGCCTCCAAACTTCAAACGAGCTTCTTTCGCAAGCTCCCCCAGTAAACTCATCACTTTAACGTATTTACCAAATCCCCCAACAAGTATTGGCACTTGAACTACCGCTGGAGGATGATTGGTTATCATGTAGCGCACTTTACTGTTTCAGAACTTTTTCTACTTTTGTAAATAAATCGATGCTTCAATCTTCTTCTCTGGGGGTAAAAATCGCGATCAAGACTAAATCTAGGTAAAATGCTTCAACAACCTTGAAAAAATATTTATCAGAAGATTTAGTTATCATCTAGAAAACTGACATTGTGAATTAAATTTTAATTCATCACTCTTCTTTAACATTTTCCTCTCCCTAGTCTCCTCTGAATTCATAATATCTTTTGATAAGGGATTAAGTAGACGATCGGTGCAACGGTCACTGACGAATTAGAAATTATGAGTGCTAAAGGAGATTTTTATGAGTGCTCTCAAAAACCTCTTTCATGGATTCATCAAGGTCGGTATTCTTTTAGTCATCCTGTTCTTGGCTATAGCAGGAATCATCTCGGAAGGTACTGGGTTCGTAGTGGGAATTGCCTCCGCTGGCTTGTCGAGTATGTTCTTTGTGGTAGCCCTCCTGGGACAGAAGTCCTGATTGATCGGTCCCTATTTATCTCGTTTTGTGGCAGGAGAGTTTCAATCTTCTGCCAGCTTTCTTTCGACTCTGATAACATTCCATTCCCGCTTAAAGCAAGCATCACCTCACACAATCTACTTCCCTTCAACGGGTATCCATTGTCCAGCAATCCCTGAAAGACCTTCGGACATTCGGCAAGATCGAATAGCATAATTTCGCAGCTCGCAGCTCTGGAATAATGTAGCGACCATTTGTGACGATCGCCCCAGTCATATTAGTATGGAAGAGATTTGCTTCTTCAAAGTTCGCCTTTACCAAATTCGTGTCTGAGAGATTTGTTCTTGTTAGCGTTGCTCCCAAAAGAGTCGCTGGAGAGAGGTTGGCCTTCGCCAAATCAGCATCTGTCAGGTTGGCTCCAGAAAGATTGGCCCCAGAAAGATCTGCTTCTTTCAGTAGGGTTCCCTTGAGGATTGCATTACTAAGATCAGCATCCCTGAGGGTTGCCCCTGAAAAATTCGCATTGGAGAGATCTGACCCCGAAAGATTGGCTCCCGGCAAATAACTGTGGGACAAATCGGCTCCTTGCAGATCGACTCCTGATAGGTTTGCGTTCTCCAGATTGCAACCTTCCATACTCGCTGAAAACAAATGAGCCCCTTGCAAGTTGACCCCTGCCAGATTGCTATTGTTCCAATTCGAACCTTCTAAGTGAGCGTTTGCCAAGTTGGCATTGCTCAGATCAAAATTGATGAACTGGACCCCCGCCAAATTTCCACCTTCCAGGTTGCAACTCCGACACTCCCTATCTTCAGCAAGTCTCTTGGTCATGCTGTAGTCCATTGAAAGTCCCTGATCTGAGAGGAAGCCAAATAGAGCCACAAGCACGATCACTCGGTAGTTTGCCATTTTAATCTCCGTGAACTAGTGGGAATGAAAAGGACGTCCAAATGCTCAAGTAATCACTTGCTGCCGAAATTTATATCGGGTAATTCGATTGATGGAGGTAGATTTCAAAACAGGAATATAATATGTGATCAATACCCTACCACGATCTTAGAATCAATTCAGCTATTCTCCTGAGTTTGATATGTGATTCAAGAGGAAATCTTCAGCATGGAAAGACGGGATAGTGGAGCTCAAGGAAAGAGAGAGAATAATCTCATATCCAGCCCGAATTGCTTACAAGGAAGCAAGGTAGAGTATTCTGCAATTAGGCTTCAAGTATTCATAGTGGTCTTCAGCCCATTGGATTTATTGAATGTCAAACCATCTGCCGAACTAGATATAAACTGTACCTGTCGGTCTTTCGCACACCCTGTGTAGAAGAGAATCACTTCATCCTGATGTTCAATCGCAGATCCCGTGAAGACGCCCCTACTTTAATATTAGTAGAGTGCCGTTCCAGCCATTGTAATCTTCACTCAGTGCCTGCGCTTCAGCTTGGTCCTCCCAATGCACCAAGTCTGCACAAATTGCATGTCCCCAGTGCATCTCACCCGACTTCCCACTGAAGGGATTTTGTTGTCAAAACAGATGAAAATTTCCATGAAGTGGATCAAACCGTGGGTATCATTTATCCAACCCACAGGTGGTTGAAAATAGTAGTGTTCTCTCCATCGGAGTTGAGCTATTTCAGCTTTTTATTGAGCGATGTACTCTTAAACCAATTGAATCTTTTCTTGATGCCGCTGTTCGTCGAAGCTCAAAACGCTGCTCATTGATAAGTGAAACTCAACGAAGCCCAATAGCTTTTCCAAACAGCACCGTTATCCTGTTCTACCTCCAACATGTGCACCGCGTTCAGCAAGAAAAAGCCAGTTGCAGTGAGTGGAATCTGGGCTCGTCCTTCAGCGTCCGTTCTGACCGTTTTCTCCTCATTTTCAACACCCCTATGAAAGATACGAATCTGAATGTCGGGGACTGGCTCCCCCTGCCAGAACAATCGCACGGGCAGGTTGGTGCTCTTTGTCAAGTAAGGGTTTTCTTCCGCCAACAGTTCCAAGGGCATCCCCACTAGAAGATCCTGTCCTTCAGCACTACCACCCAGAGCTAAAGCCTTGGCACATCGCACATAGTCTTCTCGAAAACCTAGATCGGGCAGACCACGTTCCTGGTGACGTTCCAACACACCTGTCAGACCTTCATATTCTATGAATCGCTCAAACTGTTCTTTTGAGTGGTAACGCATGTCATCTGTGCTCGAAACGTAATTTACAACTTGTAACCCGGGAGTACGCACCTTCATCGCAAAAGCTGGCATGTCTCCCTGCATCCCACTCACAGGACGTATTCCTTCTTTATCCAGAATTTGAAACTCTTCAAACCAAGATTTAATATAGGGCTGTTGGTTGCCCTTCAGATGCTGGCCGACTCTTAGTTTAATCTTCAAAGTATCGCCCACAGATACTGAGTGATTTTCTGGTTCCATCCAAAACTCATGAGCTTGGAGGGAATTTGACACTATCAAGGCTGCGAATAAGCCCAAGCACACTAGTTGGAGAATTTTCATGAATTTCCTCGGTTTTTTAGACAAACTTAAAAGTAATTGGGTGGTTCGAAAAAGCCCTCAGCGGATAAAGCAAGCATTCCTTCTTTTGATAGCCTCAGCTTGTTTGGCACTCCTCCCAAGCCTACTGATAGCCCATGAAATTCGCCCAGCAATCGCGACCTTTGCAATGCAGCCCAACGGTGACTATTCCATCACGGTCAGTCTGAACTTAGAAGCAATTCTTTCCGGTATCGGGGCCGAACATGAAGACACTGATGACTCTCCAAATGCGGAGCGCTACAACACCCTGCGAGGGCTGACTCCAAATGACTTGCGTTCAGCATTTAAACCATTTGAAACAGAGTTTCTCGAGGGAGTGACCCTGCGCTTCGGTGATAACATTGCACAGAGTCCACAGATTGGAAAACTCACAATTCCAGAGATTGGGGATTTGGAGTTGGCTAGGATTTCTGAATTGGTCTTGACTGGAGTAGTTCCTTACGGCGCTGAGAGCTTTATTTGGCAATGGGAAAATGCCTTCGGATCGAGTGTTATTCGGGTATTACCTCAAGGAGAAGGGGAAGGTGTCTCCTTCTGGCTACAGAATGGTAATCCGAGTGAGCCGATCTCTCTCGCAGGAGTTGACCAGCGGACTCGCTGGGAGCAATTTCTGGATTACATCATCATTGGCTTTGAGCACATTGTCCCCAAAGGTTTGGATCACATCCTATTTGTGATTGGCATCTTTCTGCTCAGTACACACTGGAAACCGCTACTGACTCAGATCACTGCATTTACGATCGCCCACTCCATCACACTTGGACTAAGTATTTATGGAATAGTCCAGTTGCCATCCAATATCGTAGAGCCATTGATTGCCGCTTCCATTGTTTATGTGGGAATCGAAAATCTCTTCACTCAGGAACTACAGAAGTGGCGGGCTGCCGTTGTCTTCGCCTTTGGACTGCTCCACGGCTTGGGCTTTGCGAGTGTTCTCTTTGAGATCGGCCTTCCACGCGATGCGTTTCTCGAGGGATTGCTAGCTTTCAATATTGGCGTAGAATTAGGACAACTTGCAGTGATCGCAGTAGCTTTTGTTCTCGTTGGGTTCTGGGGAAAAAACCAGCAATGGTACCGGCCCTGGGTGATTGTCCCTGGCTCCCTCGTGGTATCGGTAGTTGGGGGTTGGTGGTTTCTAGAGCGTACAGTACTAGCCAGTTGAAGAGTATTGAAGCTAACTCGATTGTTCAGATCTGACTCCGAGGCAACTTAGAAAACCGAAACTCTGGTGCTGACAAGCGTTCTGTCGGCCCAATCCAGGTATAGCTACCAACAATCGGGGTTCACGAATACCCACATGCTACGATTATGCTGATTTGAACAGTTCAAGATAAAAGAGCCAGAAGCATAGGCAGCATTATCATTTTCTTACCAAACCCTGACCAAGGAAATACAGCTTTCCTCAATCTCATCATGGCGATGCAAGGGATCGGTGGTCCACGGCGCAAAAAGCACTAGGCCCAGAATCATCAATCCTTCAGCTTAAATCGGCCTCTGCGGTCCCATCATCCTGCTACAGGCAGGCATAGCGGCGATTCCACTGGGAACTTTCTGATAGCCATACTCCCAGGTGAGTTGACTTTCCACTCGATACAACACTCGTGACAGATTAGCCAAAGGACATGAATCTGCCAGATCAAGAACACAGCCCCAGTGAACACTGACAGGTTTGTTCTCTGGTTGTCTTGGAGTGTAGTAAGGATTGCTCCTCGTGATTTTTCTCATGGCCCCTTGAACACTCCGCTGATTACTCCTCATCATAGAATTTCCACCCGCAGCACCCAAGCGATAGACCTGGTCAATTTCTTGGAAAACGCACTTCCAGTCCGGAACGTCATTTGATCGAGTTTCCAACTGACTCATAGCAGTGGTATGAGGATTGACTGATGGCAATTTTGTCACCCAGTTCAACACAACTTGGCTCAGTGTAAAAGCAGATCACCTGCCAGGCTTAGTGCAGAAAATGAATTTTTGACTATTCGATAAACCTTTCAGAACTTTAGTCAAAAATTGCTTCAAAATTACTCTGATTTTCTGCTAAATTACCATTTAAATTGCAAATAATTGAAAAGTAATCGGCATAACTTTTCATTTTTTCTTTAATTTTTGAAGGAGAGAAAAATGGATTTCAAACCAACGAAAAGATTTCCGAAGAAGGAGTTGAATTACTGGCTTCGCAGAAACTTCACTTGGGATCACAACAAGTGGAGTGAATTACTAAATGACCTGGAACAGCAGGGTTTTACAGAATGGGTCAGTCATGCTACTGGAAGAGACGCCCTTGGCTTATATCTGGAGACTAATCGCCTGACCGCCTAAACCCTTGGGCAATGTAGACAGCCAATACAGGACAGTTTTATCGAAGTTAGTCCGGTCTCCGGGTCTGTTATTGATAAAGACAACCAATTGCTCGAAGAACTACCTCCAAATGAAAGGTTTGGATAGATCTCACTCGGATCAGCTGGACACAAATGATCTGATCCATCAGACGGTTCAGATGGTAGACATCCCCCAGTGCTTGCTGCAGCCGATTCAAGAAAGATTGCAAGTTGGCCACCGTGACCCTGTGGTAGCCCATACTACAGAAAACAGAGCCACCCATCATTTCGTAGCGCCTGCCTGATCTCTTGTATTGCATGATGAACCTTCACAATACTGCAGAGGGTGAAGGCACTCACTACGAGCTCGGATCTTTCAAGTTTCATTGGTAAGGATTTGCCTGAGAGCACATGATGCTGGCCGGGAAATGATACTTCCTGAATACGTTGCAAGGTTTACGGAGCCATCTAAGGATTCACATCAACCGCATACACCACGACAAGATTCTAGGAGCAGAAGGAAGGTTCAGTTCTGTCCCGAAGCCAATCTTAAGCACTCTACCTCGGACCCAATGCACACACTGCTGCCAAAGTGGATGCAGATATTTGCTAGATATCGCCCAATCGCAGAAGCACGAGAAAACGTGCTGGGAGTCGAATTGTCGAATCGACATCAAACTCGACGGATCTTTATTCGTTGCTTGGTAGGCTCAAACGAGTTGGGCAGACTTCAATCACAGGATCTACCAAGGTATTCATAATCTCTTCAGTGTTAGCTAAGAAATCTTCATAGATAAACAAGAAATCCAGAACTTCTGCGTAACACACGCAAGAAGCTTCCAGGTTGGCTAATTCACTGGCATTGTGACGACCTGTGCTCTCTAGAGCAGACTGAATACAACTCGCACGAAACTCTTCAATATCTGCCTCAGGCCAATCCAATTCATAGTCCGCTGCACGATCATGGGCATCAGTAAAAACGCGACTATCAGGAAAGTCTGTCTCATTTAGTTATCTCCAAAACGGTTGAGATAGGCTGACAGGAATCCCAAGCAACTGGCCACTCTCCAACCTATTTGATTTCAATCCATGACCTTTAATTGAACCTCGTTCTTTCGCAGAAATGGCAATGTCCACGGTGGATCGTAGCGAGCGGTCCGTATCGAACCCACCACAGCGATTCCTTGCTTCATGGCCCACTGCTTTAACTCTTGCTCCCTCTCATGTAGATCTTGGGTTCCCATTCGTCCACTGAACTGCAAGACTACCATTTGCTCAGGGGGGATCTCCCTCAAATTCACTCGCAGATCATTGGGAACAGGGGCCGACTCCAAGTTCCACTTGGAAGGCAGACTAAAGGCCATCCGCCACTGATTCGGCTTTTTGCCCTGATCCATCTGTACAGGGGCCGTCATTGCAATATTCTCACTGGCTGCTTCGGCTTTTCCTGCTATTTGAACGGAGGAAGATCGTGAGAGATTATTGCCAAAGATATAATCTGCCAAAATTCGAAAGCCATCCCCCGATGCTTCGTCAAAATCTTCTCCCTCCATGAAGACCTCGGCCACTAGGTAGGAGGCATATTCACGAATTTCAAAACTGCCTTCCTGCATCCGCGTTTGATAGGCTGGTTCTTCCAAAGCCCGCACCCCAACTCCTGAGCAGGCTGACAGAATCAGGTTCATTATCAGTACAACTCCAAGTGAACGAATGAAAAAATTTAAATGCATGTGCAAATTCATTGTAGATTTGTTTATAGATTGTTGACCACTCACCATAATACAGGATTCTGGAGTACCCCTGCGATCCCTTCTGCAGCCACTTCTAGTAGTAGTTCTCCCTTGGCTACAGTTGCCACAGAGGGATTCCCGATCACACCGTTTGCTGACACCTCCTTGAAAGAAACCCAACGTGAAACCCCAGATCCATAGAAGGGAGTATCTGGTGGTCCGTCAGCCTGAGACAGTCTGGCCTGATCTACCAACTCGGGTTCCAAGGCCAGCATCATCGAAGTTTCCGCTTCTCCAGCGTGACGCACATTTTGCTGGACTTCAAGGATCTCCGCAAACTTCTCAGCAACCTCTGGTAGTGTCCAATAGGTTCCAGAAACCACTCTCAAACCATCCAGCTCTTTCACCAACTCCGAACAGATCACGTTCAGAGCAGCAATGTTTCCACCATGGCCATTGAGAAGGAAGATTCGTTGAAAACCATGATGACTAATGGAGCGACAAAGATTCTTCAACAGTGCATGAAAGGTCTCAAAATCGAGGGTTAGCGTCCCACAAAAGTCCATATGATGTTCGGCAAGACCGCACCAAACAGTCGGGGTAACCAATATTGGCTGATGTGTGCAAACTTTCATCGCAGCCCGGCGGGCCACCTCTGTTGCTAGTAAGGCATCTACCTTGACAGGGAGATGTGGTCCATGTTGCTCCATCGAGCCAACCGGAACAACTACGATAGCATTTACAACTGCCAGAGATTTCAATTGAGGAGACCTTAATTGCTCCCAATGAATTTGCTCTTTCATTATTTACTTCCTCAAAACGTTCGATTAAAGATTAGTGAAGACAACAACCATTTTGCGACATTTTCTGACAAACGCCAATCACTTCGAAGAAATCCGTTTTTTGATTGACACCAAGTAGTTCTCTGGTTATACCTCCCTCCACTCACTATCCTGTAAGCTATTTCGGTAAAGCCAAATTATTTATTTTGTAATTCCACTGACAGCTGGCTGCAGAAATGTGAATGGGACTCTAAGGAGAGAAATACATTTCAATGAAAGCCTGATTTACAAAGAAAGTGAGCCTTTCGGGGGAAGCTGCTCCCCAAGTTTTCATACTCTTTACAAGGATAAGATCATGATGAAGAAATGGTTGACGATTGCTGCGCTTGCCTTGGTCGGTTGGGCAGCTCCCATGCCTGCTCAAGCTACCGATGTAGAATTAACTGGCTGGCCCTATCAAGTTGACGTGGTCCGTGAAAATCTCGAGCGCTTCTCTAGCCAGTCCGGCTTGAGCGCAACCTTCAATCCCTTCCCAAGCAACGAATATCACACCAAGATGGTCTCGAGTTTTGCCTCTGGAACCAACTTTGATGTGGTCTATGTGCGCGATAGCTTCTTAGCTGAATGGGCTGCAGCCGGCTGGATTGTTCCACTGACTGGCCTCCCCGGGGTAGATGAATACATGTCAGATCTGCCTCAAGGGATCATTGATCAGATGTCTTTTGAAGGTGAAGTTTACGGACTGCCCTACTACTCAGGAAATTCTGTATTTGTCTATAATGACCGTTTGATGAAACAGGCAGGGTTGAACGCTCCGGCTAGTACGTGGAACGAGCTAATGAAACAAGCTCAGACCATGAAAGATAAGGGTGTTATGGCAAGTCCCATTGTGATCGGGCTGGCAGCAAACGAAAATTCAATTTTGCGAACTTTGGAAATTGTTGCAGCAGGATTTGGCGGGCGCTTCTTCAATGACCAGTTGGAACCTGTCTTTCAAGAACCCAACAGTGGGGCCCGCAAAGCTTTAGCCTGGATTGCTGACGGTATCGAGAGTGGTCTCATTAACCAAGCTTCAATGAGTCAAGGAGATGGCGAAATCGATCAGTTCATGCGCTCTGGTACTGCAGCGTTTAGTCTTGTAACTGACTATGAGATGAAAGTGCTCAACGACTCTGAGCAATCGAATGAAGCAGGCAATATTATGAACTCCCTGGTTCCTGGTTCTAGCGATGCCACCAGCGGCACCATTGGCTACGTACGCCTATATTCGATCACATCGGAGGCGAACAAAACTCGGGCCTGGGAACTGGTTAAGTTTTTAGGTGGTAAGGACGCAACAGGTGTCTATTATGTTCCAAAACGATGGGCCCTAGAGTTTGGTCTTGGCTTCTCTCCAGCTCCCCTTTACAAAGATGAGGACGTACGCAATTCCATTTCAGGTTGGATTGATCCCGATCTGCTCCAAGAACAAGCCAAGTACGCGATTAATCGTGGCTATCGCTTTGTTCCCTACTTCTCAGACTGGGAGATTGAAGCTTGGGCTGGTTTTCAGGAAATTATTAATGGTGGAGATGCTGATTCCATCCTCGAAGAGTTGGCTGAGAACTGGAACGAGTTGAAGTCGGAATACTGATTTTTCCAATTCCAACTTTGATTCTACATCAGCAATGGGGGCATTCGGGCAGAATGCCCTATCTACAATGACTAAAAATCCCTCCTCTGAAATTCCACAAGGAAGATTGGCTTTGATCTTCAGTGCTCCAGCGCTTCTGATCCTTGCTGTGACTGTTCTGGTCCCCTTAGCGTACGCCATCTATCTCAGCTTTCATCGCTACAACCTCAAGCGAGCTAAACGGCCGTTTGCAGGCTTCCGGAATTATGAAAAAATCCTGACAGATGACAAGTTTTGGGATTCCCTAGCAACGAGCTTTATTTTTGCGGTGAGTGCGGTTGCGGTGATCACCGTTGTTGCTTTCTTTCTGGCATTACTACTAAATCAAGATTTCGCTGGCAGAGGTATTTTAAGAGCTCTTTTGTTAATCCCTTGGGCCATTCCTGATGTAGTAAATGCTTTGCTTTGGAAGTGGTTGCTGCATCCAGCTTTTGGAGTAATGAACGCTCTATTTCAAATGGGGGGCATCATCGATCAATATGTTGCTTGGTTGACAACAATGCCAAGCGCAATGATCTGGGTTATTATCGCCTACTCATGGAAGAACATCCCACTGGCCACACTACTAATTCTAGCGGGCTTACAAACGATCCCTAAAACACTTCTTGAAGCCGCAGAACTCGAAGGAGCAAATGCCTGGAAACGTACCCAATACATTACTTTGCCCCTACTTCGTCCAACCCTCACCGTTGTTCTGATTTTTGAAACTATTTTTGCACTTAAAGTATTCGACATTATTTATGTATTGACCTCAGGAGGACCGGGCAAGTCAACCACCGTTCTTGGTTGGAGTATTTACATCAACACATTCAAGAAGCTTGATTTTGGCACTGGTAGCGCCCTAGCCATGATTCTAGGTTTATTGACTCTTTTCATAGCGATTGTCTTTTATGCATTTCTGGATCGCGGAGAAAAGCAGTGAAGCGTAAAAATTTAACCCGCTACATCCTACTCTATCTTGCTTCTGCACTTTTCTTGGTCGTTTTCATCGGCCCTTTCCTGTGGCTGGTAAGCTCCAGCCTCCAACTGGAACGTCAACTTGTCAAAGTACCTATTGTTTGGTTGCCCGATCCCCTAAGCTTAGCCAGCTACAAAGAAATTTTCATGGGGGCTTTTTTTGATGAGGCAGTAGTTTCTTCTCACAAGATTAGTTCTTCCTATCAGTCTAGAATTTATCTAGGCTCATTCCTCAACAGCGGAATCATTGCCTTCAGCGTCTCTTTCTTCAGTGTCGTCTTTGGAGCCTATGCAGCTTATCCTATAGCTCGCTTGAATTTCCGTGGTCGATATACCCTGCTCTTCTCAATCCTAGTTGTTCGTCTGGTACCCGCCTTGGCACTAGCGATTCCAATAGTGCTCTTCGCCAAAAAAATGGGGATGAATGATAACCTGGTGACACTGATTCTTATCAACATGTCATTCGTTTTACCCTACACGATCTGGTTGCTGCAAGCCTACTTCAAAACAATCCCTACGGAATTGGAAGACGCAGCTCGAATGGATGGTTGTAATCGCTTCCAGGTTGCCAATAAAATAATTATTCCTCTCTCTATTCCAGGTCTAACTACTGCTGGCATCCTTGCCTTTCTCCTCTCATGGGGAGAGTTTCTCTTTGCCTTATTGATCACCGAGACCGAACAATCTTTCACCAGCACAGTAGTTGCCGCTATGTTTGCCAATGACGTTGATGTCAACTATGTTACCATCATCGCTGCTGGTGTGCTTGCAGTGATTCCCCCCGTAATCTTTGCGCTCTTCTTCCAAAAATACATCATCAGCGGTCTGCTTTCTGGAGCAGTGAAAAATTAAAATAACAATTTTGAAAAGCTAATTCTGGCCAAGCATCAATTCCCAATGTGTGAAACAGTAGCCGAAGATTTCAAAGATTCATAGCAGGGATCCAATTCTGATGTAATCCTGATTGCAGCTTACTTAGACAAGCTTAGCCAGCTAGAGTTGGGAGAAACGCTGTGAAGCGCAATCAGGTCATTCGCTACATTCTACTTTACCTTGCTTCTGCGCTTTTCCTAGCGATCTTTGTCGGTCCCTTCCTCTGGATGATTGGTGCGAGCTTACAACTTGAAAGACAGTTGGTGCAGGTTCCTGCCTCCTTTTGGCCAGATCCTGTGAGTCTGGCTAGTTACAAAGAAATTATTTACGGAGCCCTGTTTGATGAATCCTTTGTTTCTACCGAAGAAAATAGTTCCTCATACCAAGCCCGTATCTATCTTGCCTCCTTCCTAAACAGCGCAATCATCGCCTTAAGTGTTGCCTTTTTCAGTGTCGTCTTCGGGGCCTATGCCGCATACCCAATTGCGAGACTGAACTTCCACGGCAAACATGCTTTGCTCTTTTCAATCCTAGTTGTCAGACTCGTACCGGCCTTAGCCTTGGCTGTCCCGATTGTTCTATTTGCCAAGCAAATGGGGATGCATGACAACTTAGTGACCTTGATTTTCATTAACATGTCTTTCGTTCTGCCCTACACGATCTGGCTGCTACAAGCCTACTTCAAAACTATTCCCAAAGAGTTGGAGGATGCAGCCCGCATGGATGGCTGCAATCGGTTCCAGATCGCCAACAAAATTATCATTCCTCTCTCAATTCCAGGTCTGACGACAGCAGCTATTCTGGCCTTTCTACTCTCTTGGGGTGAATTTCTTTTTGCTCTCTTGATCACCGAGACCGAGAAATCCTACACCAGCACCGTCGTCGCAGGAATGTTCGCCACAGACCTCAATGTCAGCTATGCTACTATCATCGCAGCTGGGGTACT
>AGAU01000112.1 GCA_000224765.2 SAR324 cluster bacterium JCVI-SC AAA005
AAGACATTCATCGATCCTTGTGGAATGTAGGATAGTTCACTCCATTTTAATGAATCGACTTCATCTTTCGATATAACTTTTTCATTTTTCTCAAAAGAAAATTTAACAAAACCTTCATCTATCATTAATGGATTTTTATGAGCTCCCATCATGACTTTGAGGAGAGTCGTTTTACCACAGCCTGATTCGCCAGCTATTCCGTAACTTTCACCCTTTTTGATATTTAAGTTTATATCATCGACAGCTTTAACAGTTCTACGTACACCAAATGAATTAGTTTTATAATATGCTTTTAAGTTTTTGACTGTAACAATGTCTAGCATAAATTTTTAATCTTTGTAGGTAATGCGTTCTAAGCGAGATCTAGGATCGAGATAACTGCTTGTGCTTATTGAGACTAAGTACAATCCAATTACGATCAAAATTGATGCGATTATTGGTGCAGTTACTATCCAAACTCTATTTGATAAAAGCGCTTGATAGTAGTTTGCCCAATATATCATTGTTCCCAATGTTTGGGCACCTAGATCTCCTAAACCTAGTATGGCGAGTGTTACCTCAAATGAAATGGCAAAAAGGATTCCACTCACACAATCGGCTAATAAAAAGGGAATCAAAAATGGAAGATGTTCCTTCATTACTATCTTAAATGAACTCATCCCTGAATAGACACCAGTAAAAGTAAACTCTCTTTCTCTCAGGCTTAATATTTGAGAACGATACCGTTTAGAGGGCGGAGCCCAATCAAGTATCCCAAGAAGAAAACCAATTGTAAAAATTGAAATTTCTCCTCTTAATATTGCACATATCAGTATTAGCAAGGGTAATCTAGGAATTACCATTAAACTATCAACAATTGTTGATGATATCCTATCGAATGTTCCACCTATATATCCCGACATTAACCCCACGATTACACCAATACCTCTACCAATAAATACCGCAATAAGGGCAATAATTAACGAATTTCTGATAGCATATGTCATCATCCAGAATATATCTTGTCCGTTTGAGTTTGTACCCAATATATATTCAACTGATGGTGGTTTATTTCTTTTGACAACTCTTTTATCATCTGGTTCATAGGGTGAAATAAATGAAAGCAAAGCAAATACAATAGTAATTAACAGTATTATACTCCCAATTTTAAATGAAGAATGATACTTTAATAAGTCCAAAAAAATTGTCATAATTTATTTAAGTTTAATTCTCGGGTCAAACAATGGGTAGGTAAGATCTATGATAAGTGAAATAGTAGCTATCCCAATAATTGATAATAAGGTTATCCCCATTATCAAATTGTAATCAGCAGAAACGATAGCTCGATAAATTGTATATCCTAATCCCGGGTAGCTAAATACGACCTCCGTAATAAGTGCTCCTTCAAAAATTGTAGCAAGTGAAAAACCCAAGTCTGTTATCTGAGGTAGCATCGTGTTTTTCATTGCATATTTATTAATAATTTTTCTATCCGGTATAGATGCTAATTTTGCAAATTCGACATAATCACTTCGCACTTCAACTTTTGTAAGTGCTTTTGCAAAGATAAATCGCAGTGAAACTGCTGTGATTATGACAGAAACGGCAGGTAAAAATCCGTGTTCAATGATGCTAAAAAAATACTTCAGGGTAAAACTTGGATCACCTTTAGCACCACCAACGAGTGGAAATATCGGCAAGTAGAAAGCAAAGAACATTAACAAGACAAATGCGACGACATAATAGGGTATTGGGTATATTAGAATGAAAAAGTTTTCGAGTAGTTTTGCCCACCATCGATTTTCGTAATATCCGCACCATGTGCCAAGAACTAATCCAATAATCCAAGACAAAATTATTGAAACTGATAATAAACCAACTGTCCAATGCAATGAGTTGTTAATTATTTCATTAACTGTCATTGGAAACGAAGAAAATGATGGACCTAAATCCCAGACAATAATTCTTTTCCAAAAATTAATGTATTGATCAGTTATTGTTCCATCAAGTCCGTACAAGTCCTGTAAAGATTTTCTCAGTGAGATCACTCCTTCAGGACTCATCTCCTGAAATGCTAAAGCCCTGTTTAAAGCTACATCTACAGGATTTATTGGAGATAATCTTGGGATAAGAAACGTAATTGTTACTCCAAAAAAAACTACTAATAGCCATTGAACAAAACGCGGACCCACATAATTTACAAAGAAATTCAAATTTTCTCCGATCGCTTCAATTTCCTTGAAGAACCTATTTTTTGTTTTACCAAATATTTAACTTTGTTTGTATAAAACTTTGCAACAGATCATGCTTTTTAAGTAACTAGAATCTATTTATTTCAAACTATTCGTTTTACTCATAATAAAATACTTTTTATTATGATTTAATTAAATAGATATTAATTTTTCTTTATTTCCTCCCTTTTCGCAAATACCGCCGTAGTCTGCTATTATTATTTCATTTATGGATTTTTTTCTAATTGATTGAATGAGTATTCACAGTTTTTATTTGTGAATACTCAATTTACTTTACCTAGTAAGCTATAATCATTTTACTTGTGTAAGATTATGGACTGCTGTCTTGCCTCCTTGAAACCAATAAAGTGGCATGTGGTCCGGATTTTCTGATGTTGGAAACCCTGTCCAGTATGTTTCATCCCATGTTACGAATTTCTTGAATGCGATAGCGGTAATATCAAACATATTTTCTGTCCAATATTTTAAAAACTCCCGCATAGTGTCAGCATTTTCTTTATCTGCAGGATTAAGTTTTTCCATTTTATCGATGAATTCCGACAAGACAGGATTATTTAATCTTGCGCAATCAGTCCCACCTTTAGACCGACATTCTTGTCCGATTGGTACGTAGTAATCAGTATGTAGCCCCCTCACATTTGGCCAAGCATCTCCTGAAGCCAATGCCAGACTTGTCCATGGTGTTGATATATTGTATCGCCCCATCATTCTATTTTGATCCCAGACACTTCGCTCTAGGCCCTGTAAATTGACTTCAATACCAAAGTCACTCCACATGTCTGATGCTGCATTAGCCATTCTGAAAGCATCATTCTCATCTGGGGGTGATTGTAGATCAATTTCCCATAATTCACCGTTAGGTTTAAGCCATTTACCATCACTGTTTCTTTCAAATCCATTTTTTGTTAGAAGTCTTTCAGCAACATCCTGATCATACTTCCACCAACCAGTACCGAAAACTTCTCGCGGTGTTCCTGGGACGTCATAACCTTCATCTTTTGCCCATTCTGCAATTTTATTTGGTACATCTGGATCATACGGTTGATACATTTGTCCAGGTTCAATTTCAATAGTCAGATTGCGTAACCATCCTTCCAATGGCTCTAGATACATCTTTGACAAAGATGCAGTTGGTGGTATCGGCATTGGAGTAACCTTTGCCACTCCTCCAATATACGATGTTTGCAGTTCTACGATATCTATAGCGAGAGCCATTGCCCATCTTACATCTTTAATCTTATATATTGGATCACTTTCCATATTAATTGCGAATTGTCTTGAACTCACTTCATTGGGATATGCCCATGGAAATTCTTTGTACCATGATCTTGCATTTGGAGCTGTTCTGAGGGTTGTTTGGAAAGCTTCGTAATCTACGTCAAAATAAACATCCAACTCTCCGCGTGACATTGCTATGGCTTTCTTTGCACTGTCACCGTAAAAAATAGTAAGAATGTGTTTCGGTGGTTCTGTGCCTTTTGTATATTTAGCAGCCGGGGTACGCTGCCAATCATCTCTCCTGGTATGTAATTCCCAGAATCCGTTTGGATCTATTTTAGTTGGGACATATGCACCCAATGTAACTGGTGGGTTAAATTTGTGTTCTGATAAGTTGCTTATATTTTCAAACAAGTGCTTTGGCATCATGTAAATACCATTCCATCTAGCTTCAAACAATACGTGAAATCTTGGGTTTGATTGGCTTAAGTTGAATCTAGCACTGTTTGGCCCAGTCTTCTCGATACTAGTTAGAAACTTGTTTAATTGCGTAGACCATCCTCCAGCGTTTAGTTTTTCGTCTGATTTGATTCTATTAACTGTAAATATCAAATCATCGACCGTAAATTCAGTGCCATCACTCCAATATATACCATCCTTCACATCTACATCCATAGTGGTAAAAGTA
>AGAU01000111.1 GCA_000224765.2 SAR324 cluster bacterium JCVI-SC AAA005
GGGGGGGGCCTTGACCATGATGGCCTCAGGATCTGAGGATTCATTGAATCAATTTGCTCCTGTGATGGAAGCTATAAGCAAAACGATACATCGGGTAGGTTCTGAAGCTGGTATGGGCCAGACAGTAAAAGCCTGCCTGCAATCCCTGATTGGATCTGCCTTTAGCGCAACATTTGAAGCCGCAGCTTTGGCAGCAAAAGCTGGGGTGGATGGTGAGGTGTTACATAAGGTCTTCAGTACATCAGGGGCAGGTTGTGGTGTAGTCAATACAGCTTTGGAAAACATCATTGATCGCAAATTTGAAGGAACCGGCAGTCACATCAATACCATGTACAAGGACCTGACAATTGTAATGGACATGGCAAGAGAGTTGGGAGTCCCTTTGCTCACAGCAGGTTGCGCCATGCAGCTTTTCCAGGCTGGAAAAACGAAGTACCCAGACGGAGATAATTGGATTGTAACCAAGGTGATCGAAGAAATTGTTGGGGCAGAGTTGCACAGAAAATCATCAACATAGTGAATTTATGAAGACTGGCGTCATTACGGATGGGATTAGCCGTGATTTTGAACATGCGCTGAACGTGATGGATGAGTTTGGGCTTCAATTCGCTGAACTTCAGTTCGTCTGGGACAAGGAAGTGGGGTTCTTAGAGAATTCTGAAGTACAAAAGGTCAACGCATTATTGGATCTTCATCAGATTAAGGTTTCCAATATTTGTCATCATATTTTTGCCGGGATGCCGATGACTACTAAACCCGGGGAACCTTTGCATGTACAGCACCTGGATCGGTTAAAACGTTGTATGGAGATCGCTCATGCTGTTAAATCTCCCAATGTGCGGATACTCTCGCCGAAAAAAGAGCAAATCCTCTTTGGGGCTCATGGTGCTGAAAAGTGGAATGTTGCAAAGGGTGCTTGGGATGCCTTGCTCCCAATCATTACGCCAGCGCTTGAAATTGCGAAAGATGCGGGCAAGCAACTTGTTGTGGAAACAGGCAACGGAACCATGGTGAATTCATCCTGGACAGCAAGAAAATTGATTGATGATCTAGAAGCCAAGGAAACACTTAAAGTGCTCTGGGATCCAGCGAATAACTGTTGGTGCCATGAAACTGCCTATCCTGATGGATATGAACTTTTAAGAGATGGTTACATCGCCCACATCCATATCAAGGACGTCTTGGCGGATACTCCTAGAGCTTATCTAGAAGTTCGTGAAATGGGCAAAGGCCAACTGGCGGATCAATTCAAGCCGATGGCAGAAGCACTCCGGGGCGACAAGTACGAAGGTGTAGTTTCATTTGAAAGTGTTTTTCACCAAGGCGATGGGAATTTTGAAGCTGGGTTTCGAAAAAATATTCCAACCTTCCTTGAATACTTTGGATGAGTTTGGACAAAAATAATAGATCTGCTCTACTCGAAGCACTTGCGGGTAAGCTAGCCTCAGCCTGGCTAAATCATTCATTGATTGAGGATCTAATTGAAGATGAACTGCCCTTGAATCGAACTGAATCATATCTGGTTCAAGATCTTATGAGTAAACAAATCGGTCAATTGATCACTGGTTGGAAAGTTGGCGCTACCAGTGCCAAAATGCGAGAAATGGATGGGCATACGGATGTGATTCCTGGACGGATTTTTAAGTCGGTAACCTATCACGGTCAGCAAATAAAATTGCCAATCGAAAGGTTCCCAAGAGCGCGTGTGGAGACAGAGTTTGCGTTCAGACTTCTTGCGGAGTGCCCAGCTAACCAAGCACCTTGGTCTGCTGAAGATTTGATTGAGCGGGTGATTCTGCATCCCGCAATTGAGATCATTGGGAATCGTCATGTTTTGCCGCATGGCAGCAAAGAGCAAAAGTCATTGATGACCATAGCCGATAATGGTGGAGGAATCGGTTTTGTCTTTGGTGAAGCTTATGAGGACTGGCAAGACTTAGACTTTCAAAATCACCTCATTCGACTCTCCGTAGATGATATCGAGCCAGCTGAGAATTTTCTGGGTGAACTTCGTGGTGCGCCTCTCAATGCATTGGCAGACCTACTAAACCATCTGGCTCAGCGGGGCTACTCACTGCATGTTGGCGATTATGTCTCTACAGGCGCAGCAACAGTCCCTCAGCCTTTTCAAAAGGGTTCGGTTGTGAATGCTGACTTTGGGAACGTTGGCTCGATTACACTTCAATTTGGTTAAGGGATGTCTTTGAAAGCAGATGTTGTAGTTATTGGAGCAGGTGGAATGGGAGCTTTGTTTGGCTCTATTCTGCAGGCAGGAGGACTAAAAGTTGTTCTTCAAGATCCCAATCTAGAACATGTTGAAGTGATTCAGCGAGATGGATTGCAGATCAAAGGCTTTGGTGGAGATCGAAAAGTTCAAATAACAGCCATCATTGATCCTGGCCAAATCCAGTCAGCTGATTTGTTGCTTTTTCAGTGTAAAGGGAATGCATCCAGAGAAGCTGCTCAAAGGGTCAGACATCTGACTAGTCAGGGAGCGGTTTGTATCAGCTTTCAAAATGGTTTGGGTAACGAGGAGGTCATCTCAGAAGAAGTTGGACCTAAAAATGTGCTGGGTGGCTTGACTGCGATGGCGGGCTTTATGACAGGACCCGGCCAGATCCATGATTTTTCTAGAGTCCCATCTTACATTGGTGAGATGGAGGGTGGAATCTCAGAAAGATCTAAGCTAATGGCGGAGAAGCTATCTAAAGCAGGCTTAGAAACGTATGCTGTTCCCAATATTCAATTGGAAATTTGGAAAAAACTTCTTGGCAATATCTCGATGAGTGCGCTATCGGGATTGACTAATCTAAAAGTGGCACCCTTGATGGTAATTCCAGAGTTGCGAGCCGTCAGTTTTCAAGCGATGGAAGAAGCACTCTCGGTTGGTTTAGCGCTGGGTTTACCCCTTGAAAGAGATGCCGTGATAAAGGGTATGGAAATGATCTCTCAGCCTGAAGGAACTGGTGATAACAAGTCCTCGTTGTGCGTGGATTTACTGAATAGAAGACGCTCAGAAGTTGATTTTATCTATGGAAAAGTGATTGAGATTGGGGAAAGTAAAGGGATTCCAACTCCCACATTAAAGACACTTCACGCACTTGTGAAAGGTGTGGAATCGCATTTTGGTTAATGACTTATGAAGAAGCTTTCAAGCAAAAACGCTTTTATTTCAGGGGGTTCTCGTGGGATTGGCCTGGCTTGCGCAAAAGCCCTGGCTGAACAGGGGGCAAATATCTTCCTAGTTGCGACGAATGAAGACCTACTAAAGGAGGCGATGTCAGAAATTAAGCGACGATCAGCTGTTCAAGTTGGTTTTCACTCTGTTGATCTGAGGACCCTTGAGGGTTGCCAGCAAGCCAGCCATGCGTTTCTTGAACGGTTTGGGCAAGCAAACATCTTGGTCAACTCCGCGGGTGCTACTAAGGGTGGAATTTTTCCGGAACAGTCTGATGAAGAAATGGTCGATGGCTTCGCTCTCAAATTTCATGGTGCAGTTCGACTTTGTCGGCAATTGTGGCCCTCTCTCAAGCAATCAAACGGCACAGTCATCAACATCGTTGGGGGAGCAGCCCGTTCTCCTTCGAGAGACTTCATGGTGGGAGGTTCCGTCAATGCAGCTCTGGCAAACTTTTCCAAAGCCCTTGCCGCTCAGGGCTTGGTGGATGATGTAAACGTCAACTGGATTCTTCCTGGAATGACTGAAACTGAGCGCATGGAACGGCTGCTAGAAGGCAAAGCAAAAATGCAAAATAAGAGTAAGGAAGACGTACGCGCAGATTCTATCCGAAACGAGGGCATTCGTAGATTGGGACTACCTGAAGACATTGCTGAATTAGTTTTGTTCTTGTGTTACCCAGAAGCTCGCCACATACAGGGGGCAGGAATTCCGGTAGATGGAGGAGCTGGGAAGGGGTATTACTGATGAGTTATCAAAATTACCAATGAAAGTGCAATTCCTCTCAGCCAAAGAGGCGATTGAACTAATCCCTGATGAAGCTACGATTGGTCTGATTGGAGGTGGAGGAGGACTAGTGGAAGCGACGCTCCTGCATCATCATGTTGAAAAAAGGTTTTTGGCTACAGGCCACCCGAAAAAGTTAACCTGCCTGCATGCGCTTTGGGATTGGAGATCGAAAAGAGCGAGGCTTGAATCGTTTTGCCTACGAGGGGCTTGTTCAAAGGGTCATTGGAGGGCACTGGGTTTGGTCACCCAGGATGCAGCAATTAGCTAAGGACAACAAAATTGAAGCCTATGTGTTGCCTGGGGGTGTGATGATGCAGTTAATGAGAGAAGTTGCTGCCAAGAGACCTGGTTTGATTACCCATGTAGGATTGGGGACCTTTGTTGACCCAACCCTCGGTGGTGGAAAAATGAACCAGGCTGCACAAAAAGATCTGGTTGAGCGAATTGAAATTGATGGCAAAACTTATCTCCGTTATGTACCTATTCCAGTGAATGTGGCCTTATTGAAAGGCTCGAAAGCAGACGAGGAAGGTAACATCTCACTGGATGAAGAACCTGCAAATGTCGATATCTACGCAATGGCAGCTGCAGCCCACAACTCAGGAGGAAAAGTAATCTTTCAGGTTCGGGAGAAAGTTCGCAAAGGAGAATTGGGAGCAAGACAAGTCAGAGTACCTTCTGCTTTGGTTGATGTTGTTGTAGTTGATCCAGATCAACGGCAGGGCTATGAACTAATCTACGATCCATCGATTTCGGGAGAACAAGAGGACGCTAAGTACCAGATTGAACAACCTTTATTCTCTGTAAGGTTAGCAATTGCTCGCCGAGCACGTCTTGAACTCTTTAAGGGCGCTGTGATCAATTTTGGATTTGGTATTCCAGATCAAGTTGCAGCGCTGATAGCCCAATCTGGAGAGTCTGAAGATTACTACCAGACCATTGAACACGGAACGTATGGAGGGAATTTATTGACGGGGAATCTCTTTGGTTACGCCAAGAATCCGACCTGTATGATCGATGGCCCATCGCAGTTTGATTTTTATTCAGGAGGTGGACTTGATGTCGCCTTTTTAGGATTTGGGCAAATCGATCAAGAAGGGAACGTCAATGTGTCCAAACTGGACGGTGTGACTGTAGGACCAGGCGGATTTATTGATATTGCTCAAAATGCAAAAAAAGTTGTTTTTTGCGGTACCTTCGACACCAAGGGATCTAAATTGAGAACGGGTGCTGGAGAACTCAAGGTCGAAAAATCAGGTGAAATTAGAAAGTTAGTTCAGCATGTTGATCAGATCACATTCTCTGGAAAGCAAGCGCTCAAGCAAAAACAGGAGGTGATATACGCTACCGAAAGAGCATTATTACGGTTAACAGAAGCAGGGCTTGTATTGGAAGAATTGGCTCCTGGAATTGATCTAGAAAAGGATGTTCTTGAACAAATGGAGTTCGTTCCGGTCATTTCACAGCAACTTAAGAGAATGGATTGGAGTTTCTTCATGGAGCAAGAGTGACGGCTGTCAAACTGGCAATAGTCGGGATGGGGATGATTGGTAAACGCCATCTCCAAGCCATGAAAACTTTAAGGGAAGCTGAACTAATCGCTATCGTTGATCCCGCTGAACAAGCCAAAGACATTGCGCTCAGTGAAGGTGTCCGATGGTTTGCCAAAATTGAAGAAATGCTTGCTGAGGTAGTGCCCGAAGGTGTGATT
Source organism: SAR324 cluster bacterium JCVI-SC AAA005 (assembly GCA_000224765.2). GTDB lineage: Bacteria > SAR324 > SAR324 > SAR324 > NAC60-12 > JCVI-SCAAA005. Next base: position 5,679 of record AGAU01000111.1, read on the forward strand.
GTCAGTACGCCGACAGAAATTCACCTTGCGCCGACCCTCAGTGCTCTAGAAGCAGGTTGCCATGTACTTGTCGAAAAACCAATAGCAGCAACTTTGGAAGAAGCGGATAAGATTCAGGAAAAAGCTAAAATTATTGATCGGTTTGTATTGGTTGGCCATCATAGAAGATATTATGAAGTAATGAAGAATACGAAAGAAATTATTTCATCTTCAGTTTTTGGAAAATTAATTGGAGTTAACGGACAATGGACCACTAGAAAAGATGAGAAATACTTTAACGCCCCTTGGAGGAAACAAAGTTCTTCAGGTCCAATTTTAATTAACATGATACATGAAATAGATCTTTTAAGAAATATTTGCGGCGAAATCAGTCATGTTAGTGGGTTTGTGAGTGGTGAATTTCGAGAGCATGCAAAGGAAGATACAGTTGCAATAACATTGTGGTTTGAAAACGGAGCTTTGGGAACATTTTTATTATCAGACGCCACCAATTCACCCTGGAATTGGGAACACGCAACAGGTGAAAACGCTGATCTACCATTTACAGGTCAAAACCCTTACAAGTTTTTGGGATCAAAAGGTTGTTTAGAATTTCCTAATCTGAAGTTTTGGAAATCGAATGGGTTAGCAGATTGGAAGAACAAACTCGAATGTGAAGAGATTCCGCAATTAAGTGAAGACCCTTATGTCAAACAGATAGCACATTTTTGCAAAGTAATTCTGGGTCTAGAAGTACCATTAATTGACGCATATGATGGAAAAAAATCACTCGAAATCTGTTTAAAAATTTTGGCGGAAAGAAAAAATAGCAAGGAAGCTAATATTTAATTTGAACCATCTCATTTTTTT
>AGAU01000110.1 GCA_000224765.2 SAR324 cluster bacterium JCVI-SC AAA005
GCCTGAGGATCAATATTTCATAGACCAAATGGATTTAGTTGGTAAATGGCAAATGACTAAAATGGGCTCAGCAGATTATTATTCTCTTGGAAAAGAAATTGTAAAAAGGACGTTGGAACGAATGTACCATATTGGTACAGTTGGAGAAGCACCTGAAGTATTTGTAAGAGCTAAAAATCTAATGAATTTCCCACCAGATGAGGGAACTGCTTATATTAATCATCTCGTAAGTGGTCATTCAGATCAATGGTACCTTCAATAAAAGAATAAGCCTTTATGTAGAATCTGATTTAAAAAAATTTTTCATAAGAATTATAAAAGAAAGGAAAAAATAAAATATATTAATTTAGGTAATGGAAAGAAGGAGGCGAGAGTTAATAATCAAAATTATCGGGATCGAGCCTCCTTATAAAAAATAAAGTCAAATCAAATTAAGTTTCTAAAAAAGGGAATGTTATAGATTGCTGGTAGAAAATAATCTGCCAGCAATAAACATCACTTGATGTGAAATTATTGAATGCAAAATATAGTTGAAATCCCACTAAGAATATAAAACCCCCCCCCC
>AGAU01000109.1 GCA_000224765.2 SAR324 cluster bacterium JCVI-SC AAA005
ATGCGATGGCAGTGATCGATACGGCGATTGAAGAGATTGCGGTAGCTCGGGGTGAGATGGGTGCCTTTCAGAAGAACACCCTCGAGTCAAACCTGACGAGTTTGCGGATTCACACAGAGAACCTAACGGCAGCGGAGTCAAGCATTCGGGATGCCGATATTGCGGTGGAACTGGCCGCCTTTACACGCAACCAGATCATGACCCAGTCGGCGACAGCCCAGTTGGCCCAG
>AGAU01000108.1 GCA_000224765.2 SAR324 cluster bacterium JCVI-SC AAA005
TTGGATGATGAGGACTGGTATAATTTATATCGTCTTTCTAAGGGTAAAGATTTTCCTTAATTGTCTTCTTTAACATTTTTTTAACTCTCCTTGAATATTCTTTTTATTTACTTTTTTAACTAAATTTTTCCTACAAACTCCCACTTCCGTTTTCGAAAATTTATTTTTACAATTTTTCAAAACTGATTAATTCATTTTTTAATCAGGATCCTTTTCTGGTTCAAATATTGGTACGATCATTCTTGTGATAGCATTGCTAATAGATACCAGTAAATATAATGAAATTAATATCTGCTTTCTGCCTAGCGTAAGACAGTAAAGAGTTTTAACTATTCTAGGTGTTTCTTTTCGGTTATTAAAACCTCCTTTCCCAGATTCTAATTCTCCTCTGCAACTACCCAACTTAAGAATGTAGATTTCTCCAGATCTTGGAACAGCTTATCCCACACTGCTCAATACTCAGAAAATTTTGGAGATTGTGACTTCATTGGCTGCAGTTCTATTGCTAAAGTCCTGGCAATGTCTCAAGACAGCCTGTAAATCCCTTTTGATATCGTTGATGAGTGTGCCCAAACTACCCACATATTCTATCAGGAGGTTGTGGCGGACAGCGGGTTAAACTGGTTCTGAGGAATGCAAAGGAGAGCTTCATAAACTTTTTACAGGCTGGTGAGCAAGAAAGCACTGACTGCTTCTCTAAAACGTTAAAGGGCTCTCAATCCAAACAATACTGTCAAATAAAAAATATTGACCTAGTCCTCGACAGAACTTCTGTGTTTTTTGAAAGCACTATATCTGTGCGTGCTTAAAGTCAATCACGGAGTACATACTTATCTTCCTCTGTATTCTGTTCTTGAAGGGGCCATACTCTCTAAGAGTGAAATAGAACAGGGTTCTAATGTTTCCTAATGTCCTAGTTGGTTAGCCTGCCAATCGAACCTCTAATTGTAAGCCATCTGATTTTAGCCAAATTGGCTTTAGAGCCTGCCCAATCATCCTTGGATGCTAATCCAGAGAATGATCACAGAAAGCAAAATCATCATTGTAAATAGCTTTGTAGCCTCTGAGCATTCTCGCCAGCTTGGTGATAAGTGTCTTTTGCCGGCCCCAACAAAACCATTGATTACTATAATGTGGGTTTGCATTCCTTTTAGAGGGATGGAACAGATGATTGCTTTTGAGAGGTCTAGTGCGCTACTACTGTGGAAGGTAAATGCTACCAGAATTACTCTTTCTTGATAGAACCTGCTACCGAGCACCTTACGAAATAGCGGTGGAAAGCAAAGAAGAAAGCCAAGTTAACCCCACGAGAACCCAATATCTCAGGTATCTTGGAGGTAAGAACGATCTGGTCACCCTTGCTTAGGAATACCAATGCGGCGATATCTTTTCTTGATCAAAGTCAAAAATAGATCGTGTTGACCTCTTTGGTCATCAGGAACAATTGCTGGGATGCCCTGATTATCGAAGCAGTTGATGACGATCATCTGTTGCCCCTGGGAGAGTAGAGGTAGTGCAATTTACTGATGCCAGTTTGCAACATAGAATTAGTCTTTCCACTCGATAAAGGAGGGAGGCATTGATTAGTATTTGAATACACTTGGCCAGCCAACTAGTATTGATAATCATCAGTGTAATACTTGCATCTGACAACACTTATTATTGTATGCCTTGTACAGTGAAGAGATCCTGCAGGCCTTGCAGTTCACTAAATTCTGAAGGCTGTGCACTGCCCCAGTGATCAAATTATTGATTCTACAGTTATTGGGGTGTGTTGAACCAGCTGCCTTAGATGTTGCGTCCAATTCGCTAACGGCCTGCTCTAACTACTGCTGGATCTCTAGGCGAACTGGCACATCACTATTTCAAGCCAGTAGTTTTATTTTTTCATAAAATGCTTTGATACTAATCTCAAAAAGTGATGAATCTGCTGAGATACTATCAAACACTTTTTCAGAACTAGGAAAGTCAGGAGTTTACAGGCGTAGTTAAAAGCGATTTGGTTTTTATTGTGCAAGGTTGACCGACGCATTCGAAACCCTGCTAAAACCGCAGAATACCTGTACAGTGGCAACGTGCGAAGGGTATTGGCAAAAGGTAGTTTTTGCCCAATTCGACCCAACGCCCTAGACAAAGTAGAGATAGTGAACAAGGCCCTTGCCTCCATTTGCTGTTTAGCAAGTATATTGTTTCTGAGTTCTCAAAATTTGTGGGCAGAAACTTCACTATGCTTGACTTGGGAGCCTGCTTTGGTTTGTCCTGCTTTTGCTGGAGAAGTACTGCCAAGATCTCCTGAACTGATGAAACGTCAGGCATTATCGCGGTTACAGGATCGGGAATGGCTGAGTACACCAAGAATGGTGTTTTGGCCAGAAAAGTACCCAGAAGAGCCAATTTATTATGTTGAATCGAATGCCGCTAATCAGAATGAACGATTTTGGTATCACTTTGAGGCTGGTGGTGTCTGGCAGCAACTTCATTGGCTGATTTCCCAACCTTTTCTATATAGCGATGAAGAAAGTGGTCGTGGAGACTTACTGCTAGGACTAGGACTGCATAGCGACTTTCTAAGGGAAAAAATCCATAGCCTTACTTTAGGTGGTGTGAGGTTATCAACTGCTGATTCAGTAGTTGAACCACGAGAATTTAATCAGCTTCTATTCGCTCAAAAACTGTTCTGGCAATTGGAGCCGGGGCAGGTGTTGTACCTCGGTGCTGGCTACATCCAGAAAGGCGAAGATCAGAAAAATTATGATCCTGGGGATGTGACCAGCTTTGATGTAGGCTTTGTAAGCCCTGTGACAAATCGTGATTTCCAATTGCAAGGTGGTTTCTTAATGGTCTGGCAATCTTCAGACACATTTCGAGATGCGGGACTGTTTTCTAGGGAAAACCGAACTGATCTACTGTTGGGAGCTATCTTCTGGGAAAGATTACGCTTGGGCCTACAATGGCCATTACTGACTGATTCTGAATTTCGTCAACATTTTGACCGGCAACCTCTCGGGGAAGTTGGTTTCCACTTGCGTTTCTAAGAATATGCGGACCTGTTTCTCTCTCCAATGGGCACTGGGGTTGGTCGTTTCTCTGTTGTTGATGGCTTGTACAGAGGAAACACCTCCACCAGCGCAGCAAGGAGGTAATCTACAGGCTGAATTACAGTGGCCAACTAGCCGTAGTAACATCGGTAGTTCACCACAATTGCCAGAAAACGTAGCATCAATTCGCGCAATCATCAGCGATGCATCAGGTACTATCCTGCGGGATCTAGATGGAAAACTACTAGACCGCACTGAGAAACGAGGTCAGGGTTATCTTTGGTTCAGCCGATTGTACAGCGGAACAAATCTGACTCTTGAAGTGCGAGGCTACGATAACGATTCCCACTTAGTCTATCAACAGCGTGAGGATGGAATTACCATTCAGCAAAATAAAATCACAGATCTGGGCCCGTGGAAAATGGAAGAAACCGATACTGTTGCCCCATTTGATACGCGATTGATAGAACTCACAACGAATGAGTATGCGGGAATTACCAATGTCCAACTTAGTGCAAGAGACAACTGGGGTATATCGCACTATTATATCTCTACTTCACCAAACCGACCTGACCTACCAACTTCTTCAAACACATGGAATTCGTCTAATAATTCCTGTCCACCATTATCAACTGATACAGATTCTTGTTGGAAACCTGCTGATCAGAATCGCTACTTCAGTACCATAGAGAGTGTTGACTTAGGTCTTGATCTAGACCGTCAGATTGTTTCTGCAGTTGAGGCCCTCCCAATTTATGTTTGGTTTGTGGATGAGCCGCGACCAGAACACCCCTACTCAGTATTAGAGAGGCGAATTTCCTTAGCCCAGCGAATGGATGTAGTGATCAATCATGGTGATGATGCGCTGCCTGACAACCTAACAATCAATACGAGTTGGAGCAATGATCGCAATTCTTCCTATCAGTCTTCTGGCAGTAATGATTTACTGATCGATCTAAGCGCCGTTGACGACTATGGATTAACTGCCTATTTAATTAGTGACAATGTCAATGAGTCGACCCCGGCGATTAGTGATCCTCGCTGGGAGGCAATTGCTAGGTGTCCAGAACAAGCCAATAAAGACTTAGTTTGTGTAACAGAAGATAATCCAGACTGGAAAGACTATCCTCTGCCACTTAAGAAATGGGATGGGGCTGAGATAGAGTTTAGAAAGCAACTAGGCAATCAACAATTGCGTTTCTGGGTTCAAGATACTGGGGGCCAGATCCGCTCCTCTAGTTCTCTAACAATCAATGGAAGTAATGCTGCTCCTCGTATTCTGAAGGTCGTACTCAATCAAGATGAGCGGACTACTAGTACAAGAAATATCCGCTTGGATATAAGCGGAGTGGATGATCGCCAAATCGATAGCTATTACTCTTCACAAAATCCTACGGTGTCAACCAATTCTAGCAGTTGGGTACCATTAGAGAATAAGATTCGCAGACAGGACTGGACAGGTCACTTTACT
>AGAU01000107.1 GCA_000224765.2 SAR324 cluster bacterium JCVI-SC AAA005
GAATTCACTTATTCAAAGGTTGCTGAATAAGAATCCAAGGTATGAAGTTTTCAAATCTCAAAGCCTTCTCAATGAAAAACATCAAAGAATTGCCAGATCGATCTGGGTATTTCAAAATACTACACAACATAAATTGAATGAACTGATTAGCGAACTAGATGCATTGAGTCCGCTCTCCGTATTTAATCGAGGGTTTAGTATTTCTATTGATGAAAGACAAAAAATTATCAAAAGTGTTCAACAGGTTAAGATTGGAGAAAGACTGCAACTTAAACTGCATGACGGCATGATCTTGTCGATAGTAGAGCAGAAATTTACTGAAACCCCATTCAATGAGTCTAAATGACCATTGTTGTTCCTGATAACTATCACGCTCGCAAGACTCTTGAGGAAAATCACATAACTTGTATCAAGCAGGAACAAGCTTTACGTCAGGATATTCGACCTCTTAGAATTGGTTTTCTACCTACTGAAGAACAGTTTATGGTCGAGCAGATCAACTTATACCGACCTTTAGGAATGTCTATCATCCAATCTTTACCTGTGATGATTGATATAATTCGATCTGGCAATGAAGAAATTCAAGAACTACTGAATGCGGACAATTTAGATGGACTCGTTATTGTGGGTTCTGGATTAGTAGAGCCAGAAAAAGACTTTCGTCAAAAATTAGATCGAAAAATCGTTGAACTGCGGGGAACTTTGCCAATCATGGGCTTAGGCTACGGAGCACTATGGATGACCGAACTTTGCGGAATTGGCTATCAAGATTTGGAAATTCCTAGAATTGGAGTCTGGGAGGTAACAAACCTTGCGAATGATCATCCTGTTGTTGGAGAATCAGATGATCTATTTTGTTGTCCACAAGTCAGGAGATTCGCACCTTGGAATGACTTACTAGAAGCAACTGCTGCGGATGGCAAATTTAGGATACTTTGTAGAAGTGAAGGTGAGCCCTTAATCTGGGATACGGACAACGGACAATGGCTCATGCATCTAGGAAATCCAGAATACACTTCTTCACAGATGCTAAGATTTTCAAGTCATCAGGATCACTTTGTGGGTCCTAAAAAATTTGATCCCGAACGACCCTTGAACAACTGGAAAACCCATCGTAATGACTTTTTTACTCACTGGCTGAAGTATTGTTACAACTGCATGAACTCAACAAGTCAAAAAGGGTGAGATCTTTGAAACCAAATGAATCGCTCAACAGATTAATTCGACAATTCCTAGTTCACTCTTACCTTTACTATCGCCTGGATGAATCGCTAATTTCTGATCAACAATTTGACGAAGTTTCACAAAAATTAAGAGAGGGCCTTGCTTTAAATTATGCTGATGCCAACTTAACTTTCAAAGAACACCTTGGATCTGCAAGTAGTTCTGAAGCATCTGGTTATTTTATTAGCAATTATCCGGCAGAAATTATCAGTTTAGCCCTACACCTACTTTATCAATACCGTTTCAAGAATGTAATGTCCTTCTCAACTTTTCTTTCTCGTTACGGCTATAGCACTAAAACAAAAATTCCTTCAGTAAAATGAAGCGTCCAGACTGCTGGGAAATTCTTGGAATTCATCCTACTCGCGATCTCATTCTAATTCGTCACGCCTTCAGAAAACAAGTCAAGCGTTATCATCCTGATTCTTCTGCCCAATATACCTCACAAGATAAATATGATTTTTTTGACGTTAAAGCAGCCGTTGATGAAGCCCTACAAAGAGCTCGATCTGATAATTTATCGAATGTCCATGAAGCACTTTCAGAAAATCCTTCTAATCAAGCTTTTTCAACACCTCAATTTAACCCTCTTTTCAATTGTTTTTCTGGCCTTCCATTTGGAAAACTTCTTAAGACCTTAAGTTTATTTCCTGCGATGCTTGTCAGTTCCCTCGTCCTCGAAAAAATTCAAAATGCTTTTGATTTATTTAATGCATTTGAACTGATTATATCAATTATACTTGGACTGATTGATGGAATATTTTTTGGAATCTTTGGAGGTTTACTTTTTTTCTGGTTACCAGGATTGGCTTTCATTTTACTGCTATGGGCAGGTATTCGCACCAAAACTGGCTACATAACTTTCATCATTTGTTGGCTTGTCTGCTTAGCTACTTACTTTATTGGTTTTTATCAACCAGTGGTCAATCTTGGAACGAACGAAGAAATTCGGCGACACATTGGCAATTTCTTAGCTTTTGTTATTTTACCGTCTTTTTTGTTAGGAGGATGGATTTTTCTTTTGCGAAAACAAATGCGTCTTCAAAGATCCTAAGCTCCAATACCTTGTTTTTTTAGCTGCTCAATATGATTTCGTTGTCTAAGTGGTTCAGTCAGAAATTCTAGTCTTCCAAGCATCACTTCTTCTAATTTATAAAGAGTAAGATTTATTCGGTGGTCGGTGATGCGATTTTGGGGGAAATTATAAGTTCGGATTCTTTCACTGCGATCTCCAGAACCAACCATACTCTTACGTTGGGCAGAACTTTCTTGTTGTCGAGCTTCTTGTCCAGCCTCATAAAGTCTAGCACGTAATACTTTTAAAGCTTGGTTTTTGTTTTTTAGCTGAGACTTTTCATTTTGGCAACTGACAACAATTCCACTTGGTAAATGAGTGATTCTAACAGCTGAATCAGTTGTATTTACACTTTGTCCACCTGGCCCTGAAGAACGAAAAACATCAATTCTCAAATCACTTGGATTTATTTCTACTTCCAGCTCTTCCATATCAGGCATGATTGCTACAGTGGCTGCAGAAGTATGAATACGCCCCTGGGTTTCTGTTCTCGGTACTCTTTGTACACGATGAACACCTGCCTCAAATTTTAAATTTGCGAAAACCCCAGATCCCTCAACTGAAGCAGTGATTTCCTTGAAACCTCCAAGATCATTTTCATGTTCGCTTAGGACTTGAATCCGCCACCCAAAGTTTTCTGCGTATTTTCCGTACATGCGAAACAAATCGCGTGCGAACAAAGCTGCTTCATCTCCTCCAGTGCCAGCCCGAATTTCAAGAATCACATTTCTTTGATCATTCGGATCTTTTGGCAGGAGAAGTCTTTGTAAACTTTCCTCAAGAAGTTTTTGATCCTCTTGTTGCTGAGACAACTCCTCCAGTGCCAGTTCTTTTAATTCTATTTCTTCGTTGGGATCCCCGACGAGTGCTTCGTTGTCTCTGATTTGAATGCAAAGGTTTATTAATTTTGAGTAGGTAGAGACAGTTTCTTCTAAATCGGAGTGCTCAAGGGTAAGTTTTCGGTATTTGGAAGAATCTTGGAGGGTTTCGGGCTGACTCAGAAGGTGAGTCAGCTCTTCATACCGTTGCTTCAGTGAAGACAGCTTCTCATCGAGCATAGGTGCTCAGGAACGTTGATAACGTCTGCGGAATTTCTCTACACGACCTGTGGTATCAATCATCCGTTGCTCTTTGCCACTGAAGAAAGGATGGCAACTTGAACAGATGTCCACATTTTTCTCACCACCAAGGTTGGATAAAGTTTCAAGAATATTACCGCAGGTGCATATAAATTTTGTTGGTTCGAAGGAAGGGTGTATTTCAGCTTTCATAACAAACCGTGAGATAACAAATTAAATTTAAACTCATAAATATAATTTACTTGTCCATCATATTCAAGAATTCTTTATTACTTTTGAACTTAGACAGTTTTTCAACCATGAATTCCATAGACTCAATTGCGCTAAGTTGTGCAAGTACTTTCCTGAGTACCCAGATACGGTCTAAATCATTCTTTTCCATTAACAATTCTTCTTTGCGAGTGCCTGATTTGTTGATGTCAATGGCAGGGAAAATTCTCTTCTCAACCAATTTGCGGTCAAGCATTAATTCCATGTTACCTGTTCCCTTAAACTCTTCAAAAATGACTTCATCCATCCTTGAGCCTGTCTCAATCAGAGCTGTAGCAATGATGGTTAGCGATCCACCTTCCTCAACATTACGAGCCGCACCAAAAAAGCGCTTTGGTTTATGGAGAGCGTTTGAGTCAACACCACCTGAGAGTATCTTTCCACTAGGTGGGACCACTGAGTTGTACGCTCGTGCAAGTCGAGTAATTGAATCCAAGAGAATCACAACATCACGTTGGTGCTCAACCAATCTTTTAGCTTTCTCCAAAACCATTTCAGAAACTTGGACATGTCTGGTAGCAGGTTCATCAAAAGTTGAACTAATCACTTCCCCTCGAACACTGCGCTGCATATCTGTGACTTCCTCAGGCCGTTCATCTATAAGCAAAACAATCAAATCAACTTCTGGATGATTGGTTGTAATGCTATTAGCAATGGACTGGAGAATCATTGTTTTTCCGGTCCTTGGTGGAGCTACGATCAGGCCACGTTGTCCTTTACCAATCGGAGCTGCCAAATCCATCACACGAGTGGTGAGGTCTTTGTCTCCTCTCTCAAGTGAAAGTCGTTCCTCCGGATAAAGCGGGGTTAAGTTGTCAAAAAGGATTTTTTCAAATGCTTGATCGGGTGGACGGAAATTAACTTCTTCAACCTTCAGCAATGCATAATAGCGTTCACTTTCCTTGGGTGGTCTTATATGTCCAGAGATCGTATCCCCCGTACGCATGTTGAATCTGCGGATTTGCGACGGAGAAACATAAATATCATCTGGACCAGGTAAATAATTATAATCTGGAGCTCTAAGGAAACCAAATCCGTCGGGCAGTGTTTCTAGCACACCTGATCCATAAATAACTCCATTTTGCTTTGTTTGAGCTTGTAACAAAGCAAATATCAATTCCTGAACACGCATACTGTTTGCGTTTTCAATGTTGTATTCCCGGGCAATTTTGATCAGGGAATTGATGTCTTTCTTTTTGAGTTCAATCAAATTCAAAGTTTCTGGAGCGTCGTGGCGGGATCTGGTTTCGTGTTCACGCATAGTTTTCCTGGAGGGGGAAGACAAAGGTTGGTTGATTCAGGTTAATTGGGCTTCTCAAGAATTGTACGGATCGGTTTCCGTTAAACTGATGAGAAATTATGATGAACTATTGAAAAGAAATTAAAAGAGTCAAATGCTCGAGGGCAGAACTTTGGAAGAAGCTTTAGAATTTATCTATTGTAAGCAATGGAAGTTTAATCTTAACTTACGAATACTGTTGGAAGGTTAAACATAATTATAAGCTACCTGCCAAAAAAACTATGTCAAGAATTTTTTAAAATTAACAAAAAATCTGGAAAATTGCAAAATAGTTAGAGAGTAATTTATTCATTACAGTTCTATTTGATTATTTTTCTGATTGGCTTGCAATCCAGCAGCCAATATTGTGTTTTTCATCAACATTGCAATTGTCATCGGTCCTACTCCGCCTGGCACAGGAGTGATAAAGCTAGCCTCTTTGGAAGCACTTTCAAAATCAACATCCCCACATAGCTTTCCTTTTTTGGTGGGATCAGAAGATGGAATTCGGTTAATTCCGACATCAATGACTACAACATTTTTCTTAAGCATCTCGCCAGAAACAAATTTTGGTTGACCAATAGCTGCTATGACAATGTCAGCCTGTTCAATATGACTTTCCAAATTTCTAGTTTTAGAATGACAAATTGTTACGGTAGCATCCCAGCCTTTTTGGGAAAGCAACGTTGCCAAGGGTCTTCCAACGAGAAGACTTCTCCCTAACACAACAACCTGTTTTCCAATTGTTTCTATTTCATACCTTTTCAAAATTTCTAATACTCCTAAAGGTGTACACGAGATAAATTTTGGTTGGGCAGTAGCTAGCAGTCCAACATTCAGAGGATGTAACCCGTCTACATCTTTTGAAGGATTGATGGCTAAAATTGCTTCCTGTTCATTCAATCCGCTTGGCAAGGGAAATTGGCAAAGAATCCCATGAACATTTGGTGAGTTGTTCAATTCATGAATGATCTTTACTAATTCCTTCATAGTTGTTGAAGAAGGTAGATCATACGCCTTTGAAAGAATTCCGATCTCCTCACATGTTCGACGCTTATTAGCAACATACACCCTAGAGGCTTGATCATCCCCCACAAGAATGACAGCCAAGCATGGATTAGTATTATGTTGTTTTTTAATTGTGAGAACCTCAGATTTCAATTCTGAGATGATTTTTTGACTTAACTCTTTGCCTGAAATAATGGAAGTCACATCAAATCTCCAAAAAAACTACACATTTAGGTAATCATCTTTTAAATTAAAAAACCAATTCATTTGAAAAAATCTTTAAAAGGATCTTTAGTATGAATCCAGTCGAGGCTCTCAATGGACTTCATGAAAAAGAAGGTGCCCAATTTGGCTTCTTTGACCGTCTCGCCGTTGTTGATAGGTATTCAAAAGGAATCGAACAAGAACTCAGATATTTGCAAAAAAGTTCAGGACTTTTTGATCGAAAAGCCTGGCTACTGTTGGAACTGAATGGCGCTGATGCTAAAAATTTTCTGCAGGGAATGGTCTCAGCTGATTTAGAGAAATTTGATATTAATCAAATCCAGCCTGCCATAATTTGTCAAAGTAAGGGGAAGATTCAACATATTTTGGAGATATGGAGAACATCACAACACGGGTGGGTCATAAGCAACTATCCTGGGGAAGGTTTTCAAGTAGCCAATCTACTGAACAAGTTTCACATTCGCGAAAACTTTGAATTCCAGCTTCTCACGCCAACTATGCTGCGCTTAGATTTGCGAGGCCCGAAATCAAGCACCGCTTTAGAAATCATTGGGTTGAGCGAGCCAAGCGCCACTTCTGAATTTTTTTTTAATGGTAAAAAACTTCTTTGCACAAGGCATCAGAATCATGGTGCAGAACATTACAGCTTATTGATTCCAGGAAACGAAGTGGAAAATGTAGCTACTAAACTTTTGGATCAAGAGGAGTGTAGCTGGGTAGGTTGGGATGCTTGGAACGAAATGAATCTTATAGAGCGCATACCAGTGTTTGGAAGAGATTTCACTAACGACAACTTCGCTCAGGAAGCCGCCCTCAAAGACCATATATCATTTTCAAAGGGCTGCTATATCGGCCAAGAACCCAATGCAAGGCTTTTTTTTCGTGGTCGCCCTCAAAAGCAACTTATCTGTCTATCAATTCCAGCCTCACTAACAACCTTTGATTCATCACATTTGTTTTCTGGAAGTGAGTTGGTTGGAGAAATTACCGCAATCTCAGCTTCACGCTTTGTGGAAGGCCGTCTTGGGATGGCTATGGTCAAAACTAAGTTTCTCGATACGAAAGACAAAAAGTTATCCATTATTCCAGATGATCCAGAACCAACGATTGAATGGTCAAAATTGCCCACTCACATAATGCGTTAACTCTTAGTAAAAGAAATAAATTTTGAACAAATCGAACCCAGATTGGTCGCTTGGCTCTTACGATTTTTACCTCCCCACTCAACTTATCGCTCAACACCCAGCTTCCCAAAGAGAACTCTCGAAATTGATGTATCTCCCATTAGAAAGTCATGACTGCTATCACTACCAATTTGATGACATCCTCCATCTTTTACCAGATGATATTGCCTTGGTACTTAATAACACTAAGGTTCTCCCAACTAAATTGCTCGGTAAACGGGAAAATGGTGCTGTATTCGAGGCGCTTCTGACGAGAGAACTCGAAAACGGAAAATGGGAAGCATTGGTTAAAAAGGCCAAAAAAATAAAATCGGGAGAAACTCTTTTCTTCGGCAAAACTCTCAAGGCGCAAGCCATTGAACGTCATGAAGATGGCAGTTGGATTCTTTCTTTTGAGGAGCCAACCCAGCTAAGGGCAACATTAAAGAAGGAGGGCCACGCTCCACTCCCACCTTACATTTCGAGGAAAGCTTCAGATGAATTCACCAGGTTGCTTGACAAAGAACGTTACCAAACTGTCTATGCCAAAAAGGAGGGAGCAATCGCAGCTCCCACGGCAGGTCTACATTTCACAATTAATATTTTGGCAAAACTAGCTAATCGAGAAATACCAATTGAGGAAGTAACCTTACACGTTGGCAGGGGAACCTTCGAAACAGTAAAAGTGGATGACCCCAGGCAACACCGGATGCATAGAGAACATTATGAAATTGATGCAGATGTTTGGAGCAGACTGAAACGATACCAGAAAGAAGGACGACGCATTATTGCTGTAGGTACAACCGTGGTCAGAGTATTGGAAACATTGGCTAGACAAGATGAGCCCAAATTAACTGGAGCAACACAGATATTTATTTACCCACCTTTTCAATTCAAGATGATTCAGGGGTTAGTAACTAATTTCCATCTTCCCAAATCAACCTTGTTGATGTTAGTGGCATCTCTTTGTGGCAGGCAACGATTATTGTCATGCTATCAAGAAGCAGTTGGGGGCAAGTACCGCTTTTTTAGCTACGGTGACTGTATGCTACTTATTTAAAAATCTCAGTTGGCAAAAAACACTTTGTACTATCGAAAAATTCTTCTCCTACAATCTTAACCATGAATGATTCTCTTCAAGCCAAGAGCGCACTCGTAGTTTTTTCAGGTGGCCAAGATTCCACAACATGTCTTTACTGGGCAATTAATAACTTTAATGCAGTAAGGACGCTTACTTTCGATTATGGTCAACGGCATCGAATAGAGTTGGAATGCGCAAAACAAATTGCTGAATTGGCAAGGGTCCCAAATGAAGTTTTATCTATTGGCACTTTTGCAGAATTGGGTGGAAATGCATTGACGGGAAACCAAGAGGTTGAAGTTCAAAAAGAGAAAAGCAATAGGGAAAATTTACCAAATACATTTGTGCCAGGACGTAATCTAATTTTATTGAGTTTTGCGGCTGCAAGAGCATGGCAATTAGAAATTGAAAATATCGTGACCGGTGTCTGTCAAACAGACTACAGCGGATATCCGGATTGTAGAAAAAACACAATCGAGGCTCTTCAATTAGCGCTGAATCTTGGCATGGAAAGACAGTTTGTGCTTCATACTCCCCTAATGTGGTTAGACAAGGCGCAAACTGTCATGATGGCCAAAGATTTGGGAGCTTTGGAAGCTTTGTCTTTCAGCCATACCTGCTACAATGGAATTTTCCCACCATGTGGTAGCTGTCAAGCTTGCCACTTACGGAATAAGGGGTTTTGTGAAGCAGGAGTTATCGATCCTCTGATCGAAAGAGCTAAAAAGGTAACATAATTTTTCTGAGGGGAATTTCCCAACATCCCACTCATTTCAAATTTTGAAGCGCTTTCTAAATTTGTTCAAAACATCAGTTAGGTAGGGATCTCCAGTCAGTTTTATGATTGCGCAATAGACTAATCCTGACGAAACCAGAGTTATCATGCAGAGTAACCAGTTTGTAGATGAAGCAGGGCCTAATTCCCAATCATTCTGTTGGCTGATTTTCCACACTCCTATCCCGGTCAAAAAAGCTGCGAAGAAATATCTAGCCAAAACTTTCAAAGACCAGAATTTCCTCAAAGGCAGCTGTTTTCGATGCAAAAGCCAGATCAGCGTAATGAGTTGCCCAAAAGCGCCCAACGAAAGAGCCATAGCTAAACCCGCCACCTCCCAAATTCCACTCAACCACCAGCCCAACCCTCCTGTCAGTATCATGCTCAATAATGACGCTCTAACCGGTCCCTTCGTGTCCTGCATAGCGTAGAAAAATGCCACTAACAGCCGAACAGCTGCAACGGCTGGAATACTTGAAGCAAATAGCATTAACGTGATCGCAGTCGATTGAACATCTAGCCAAGTAAAAGCCCCATGTCGAAAAAGGATGCTTACAATGGGTTCTGCAAACCCTATTAGGCCAGCAGTGGCAGGGAAGACTATCAAAAAAGTTGTGTGAAAACTAAATCTCAAAGTTTTCTCAACCTTTAACCAATCGGTTCTAGCTTTTTGAAGGCTAAGTTCGGGAAAGCTTGCAGTGGCAATAGCAAAGGCAAACACACCTAAAACAAATTCTGTCAATCTACTAGCATTGTAATAATAGGTTAATTGTCCATCAGGCAAGAAACTAGCGAGATTGCGCAGGATGATTATGTTGATCTGATAAACTGCTACTCCAAAAAGAGAAGGTCCCAACAACTTTAGTAGCCTCATTATCTCTTGGTCTGACCAGAAGACTTTTGGAAGCAAGGGTTGTTTAACCTTCAATAATGAAGGAATTTGCAAAAGAACCTGAAGAAGCCCTCCAATCAAAACTCCCCAACCCAAGCCTTCAATGGGCCTCTCTAACCATGGAGCCAAGCCAATGGCACCACCAATAATTGCCAAATTCAAAAAAATTGGAGCCGCTGCCGGGGCTGCAAATCTTTTTTCAGCATTCAAAATTCCCATCGACCAGGCCACAACAGAAACCATAATCAAGTAAGGGAACATCAAGCGATTTAAGTCACTTGTTAGCTGAAATTTTGCAACATCTCCGGCAAAGCCTGCCGCAAACAACCACACAAGTTGGGAACTTGACATCATACCAAGTGCGCAGATCAAACCAGTTCCTAACAGGATTAGACCCAACACTCTTGAAGCAAAACGTCTCGCTTCCTCAGCTGATTTCTGCTCACGAATTTCAGTGTAAATCGGAAGAAACGCTAATGTCATTGAGCCTTCAGCTGTCAATCTGCGGAAGACATTAGGAATCGTGAAGGCTTGGATAAAAGCATCTGTTACCATGCCTGCACCAAAAATGTTGGCGATGAAAAGATCCCTCACCGCACCCATGATCCTGGAGAGCAGTGTAAAAAAAGTTACTATACCTGCACTCTTTAAAATGCTCACGGAGACACTTTTTTGATTTTTTGTATTTGAACTTTTTGCGGGAACTAGATTATGTTGGCCCGGCATTAAGATTCCCGGACTTAGTGAGAGGAAATTACGTGCATTCCGCTGCGAAAGAGATCCTTAGCAATTTGCAATTGATGATACCTTCAAAAAAAATAATTAATGAATTCCAACCATTAAAAACTGAGGATCCATCATCTGTCATTCTTGATAAAGAAAAATCAATGATACTTAGAAAGAAAGGCTTCAGTTTCTTGAAAAAGTTGTTCTCTTTGACTGATTTCAAACCATTTCAGGCTTTTTTCTTGACGAAACCAAGTAAGTTGCCTTTTTGCAAAATTTCTAGTTTTTTGTTGAATTGCCTCGACCAGCTGATTGTTATTCAGATCACTGTTGAGGTAAGCAATGATTTGTTTGTATCCAAGCCCATTAAGAGAGGATAGTGAAGATGAATAAAGCTCCAACAGAGATTTCACTTCATCTATCCAGCCAATTTTCAGCATGGCTTCTGTTCGCTGGTTAATTCTCTGGTAGAGAGCTTTCCGTTCCCGGTGAATACCAAAGATTTTAACTGGAAACCGAGTTGCCTGATTGCCTAACTTACTTTTTTGAAAAGAACTCATTTTTTTCTGTGTGGTCCGAAAAATTTCTAGGCCCCTTTGCACTCTGGTAGCATCACGTGGTGAAAGTCTGAAAGCCAACTCCGGATCACACGTTTCTAGTTCTTGATAACATTTTTCATAACCCCTTATTTCCCAGTCATTCAATACTCCAAGCCTAATTTCTTTGGGTATCTGTGGCATTTCGTCCAAACCATAAATTAAGGCCTTGTAGTATAACCCAGAACCACCCACAAGAAATGGTATTTTCCCATGTTCTCCCAATTTAATGAGCGTAATTTCAGCATCACGGGCGTATTGCCCTGCTGAGTAATGTTCATCAGGATTGCAAAGGTCGATCTGATAATGTGGAACTGCTAATTGTTCAGCTTGGGTCGGTTTCGCAGTGCCAATATCCATACCTCGATAAACCTGCATTGAATCTGTACAGATGATCTCACCATTAAATTTTTGGGCAAGTTCCAGAGCTAAATCACTTTTGCCACTCGCAGTTGGACCAGTGATTATGATTGAGGAAGGAATCAATTAAGTCTAAATTCTTGGGTTGTCAAGTAAGGTTTTTATGCTAAGATATTAAGTTGCAAAAAATTCGAATAACATTTATCTATCAGTAAACGAGGAGAATGCCTGTTAATATTGAAGTCCGTGATGGGAATGTCGGCAAATCAATGATGCAATTGAAGAGAACTTTAATTCGAGAAGGTTTGTTTAAAGAACTGAAAAAAAGGAAATTTTATATCAAACCCTCTGTTGCTAAGCGTTTGAAGCGTGAGGCCGCAGAAAAGCAGCGAAATAAGGATTTGAAAAGGGAATTGCGCGCAGCTCAAAAAGCTGACTTTTAAACACACATTCCTTTAACCCCACTCCATTGTGTGGATGGGCATAGAAACTCACCCACACGTTCCACACAATGGAGAACAATTCATTAGGCTGCGATAAATCCTTTCAAAGAATACTTGTTATCCCAAACTTCGTCAAATATACCTGAAAAAGCGGTATCACCACCATAAAAATAACTTAGGAAATTTCTTAGCATCGCCACTGCGTCTTGTTCAACAGTTATGGTTGTAATTTCTAAGTCACGAATATCCAAAACGATCTTTGCAATTTCCTCCCAAATTTAAGAAGCCAATCCTTCGCAGTTTTCATCAAGCATCAAAAGCTTAAAGGCTTTTACCAGCACTCTTACTACCGCAAGCATTTGCTGATCACTTCAGGAAAACATCACCGCTTCCTCGTTTCTTCTTTCTGCTAACCTTATTCATCGAGCACTTTTCAACAGAGTCAGAAGGCGATCCAATTCTTCTGCTGAAAAGTAGCTAAGCTTAATTTCTCCTTGAAAAGGTGGCTTGTGATCAATACGCATTTTTGTACCGAGGTAACGCTGCAATTCAGCTTCAATAGAACGCAATTCTGTATTTAATTCATCATTGATCCAAGTTTTTTTAGAGGACTGGATGGCTTTATTTTCTCGCAGCTCAAGGATCATTCTAACCTGTTTCTCCGTTTCACGAACTGACCAGTTTTTAAGCAGTAATCTTTCACGTAACTTCAGTTGCTCAGTGGGCTCTGAAAGGCTGAGAAGTGCTCGAGCGTGACCAGCACTTAATCGACCCATTTCTAAATCCTGCTGAATTGCTTTCGGCAAGACCAGCAAGCGAACCATATTCGCAATAGTGGATCTGTCTTTGCCTAGCTTACTTGCCAATTCCTCTTGGGTCAATCCATGAAGCTGCATAAGTTCTTGGTAACATAGACCTTCTTCAATTGGTGTAAGATCTTCCCTCTGAATATTTTCAAGGAGAGCAACCTCCAAGGCTTCGTCGTCTCCCAATTTTTTGATAATGACTGGTGCTTCAGTTTCACCTGCTAATTTTAGAGCTCTCCAGCGCCTTTCACCAGCTACTAGCTCAAAGCATCCTTCAAGGACTGGATGAATTCTTACGATCAGGGGTTGAAGAACTCCCTGCTGTTTTATGGATTGACTAAGTTCTTGAAGGGATTTGGGCTCAAAATATCGGCGAGGTTGATTGGGATTTGGCTTGATGAGATCAACACGAAGAAGTTGTTGAGTCTTTTGCCCAATCATGTTTCTGATTTCTCAAGATGAATAAAATATTCAGTATTTTGACTCTTTTTTCCCTGAATAATCGACTCACAACTGGATATCGTTCGGAAACCCAGAGTGATTGCATCTTGCATGATTTCGTTCAGAATTCTTGCATGAACAGCCACCTCATTAACTCTTCCTTTTTTCCCAATTTCCTTTCGCAAAGCTTCAAATTGAGGTTTGACAAGAGCTAAAAGTTTGGATTCAACAGGCATGATTTCATGAAGTTTTGGTAATATCAAACGGAGAGAAATGAAGGAGGCATCTACCACAACTAATTGAATTGGATCTACTAAGTTTACTTTATCAAGATAACGAATATTTGTGCGCTCCAAATTAATTACTCTTGGATCCTGACGAAGTTTCCAAGCTAATTGACCATATCCGACATCAACCGCATAGACTTTCTTCGCACCGTGCTGTAACAAGCAATCAGTGAAACCTCCTGTCGACGCACCCACATCCAGTCCTATTCGATCAAGGACTTCTATTTGAAATTCCTCAATAGCCCCAGCGAGCTTAACTCCACCTCGACTAACATATGGATGATCCTGAGCCTGCACTACCAATTCTGAGTTCTGTTTCACGCTTTTGCCAGGTTTATCCACTCGTTCTGCATTGACTAGTACTTTACCTGCCAGAATCAAAGATTGGGCACGCTCACGACTTGGAGCTAGTTGACGGTCAACAAGCAACAAATCGAGCCTTTGAAGAGTGGCCATACAGGAATTATTTTTCCAAAAATATTAAATCAGTAATTTCGACTTCTACTTTGCCTTTAGGAATCGGGATGATCAAAGAATCACCGACAGTTTTTCCAATTAAGGCCCTCGCTATAGGGGAATTGTAAGAAATTTTACCTTTTTCAAGGTCGGCTTCATCTTCCCCAACAATCTGATAGGTTTTTTCTACATCGGTTTCGATATCAACATATGTTACACTAGCGCCGAAAATGACTTTTTTGCCACTGAGACGACTTATGTCAATGACATTGCATTGTGCTAGCTTGCCATTGAGTTCCTGAATACGACCCTCCACGAACCCCTGGCGCTCCTTAGCCGCATGATATTCTGCGTTTTCCTTTAAGTCTCCGTGCTCTCTGGCGTCTGCAATTGCCTGAACGACTTCTGGTCGGACTACAGACATCAGATGCTTTAACTCTGCTTTAAGCTGTTCATGTCCCCGCTTAGTTACAGGATACATTTGTTCCGACATGCTTGTTCTCCAATATTGGAAAGAAAAATTTGAAATACGATAGTGAGTAAGTTGAATGGGTCAAGTTCTTCGCATCAAGCTAAATTCAAAAGGTGTCTTCTATCTTTTTGGACTTGCCTTGATGATGGTTCCATTTCAAGCCCATGCTGATTTGAAATGTGCAGGGACCGCTCTAGTTGAGTGGCTGGTCCCTGGATTGGGTTACACAATCAATGATGACTACGACAAAGCTCTAATCTTTGGTGGATTGAGGTGGTGGGCCATCAATGGATATATGCAATATTCAGATAGTGAAAATCTCCAAGATTATCCTGATGAAGTTTTTAAAGAGACAAAGAATGAAGATGGGGAGAATGCCACTGATATTTATTTAAGCAAAGAGACGTATTATTCCATGGCTTACCTTAGGCTCTACACCAATATCAGTCTTATCACTTTCTATGATTTTTACGATGGAGGTTGCGAAAATAATACAGAAACCTACTGGGAAATTCTCTCGCCATTTCAATTCTGGAAATTTGGAGATTCTTACACGTTTTGGATTCCCACTGGAATCCAACTAGCAACACCTGGCATTTCTAATTTGACATATCACGTTGATGCAGAACTGACACGTGAACAGATGCAGAAGATTGACTTCATCAACAGTCAATTGACCGGAGCTGGTGAAGAAATGTTTTTTCGAGGATTCATACAGCGATCGGTTTACAAGGGCTTAAATCGCAGTTTTAGTAAGGGTACCGCACGCTGGGCAAGTATTTTTGTAGCTAGTAGTCTATTCGCTTTTGCACACGATGGCTCGGGATTCAGTGCCAACCCTGGAGCAGCATTCTTGGCGGGAATTTATCTTGGCACGGTATATCATCCCGCAAAGGGAGATTTTAATTTGACTGAAACGATCGCGATTCATTCATGGTGGAATTCACTGATCAGTTATAAAAATTATCGGGATGCCAATTTTGTTGAGCGAGGCGATGGAGAAACTGCAAAAACACTCACAGTCAACAACTATCAGCCATTGTTTGGATTTACCTATCGTTTTTGAATGCAGATGGAATTCTCTTGGGAGTTAGCAGAATCAACCCTGATTCTGCTACTAGCAGGCTCGTTAGCTGGAATCATGGCTGGTATGTTGGGAATTGGAGGGGGCATAATTTTAGTGCCTCCTCTGGTTTTTGTGTTCGACCTTATGGAGGTGTCCGAGGCCTTGATTCCACATCTAGCAATTGGCACATCCCTCACAACAATTGTTGCCACCTCCCTTTCTTCAGCAAAAGCCCACCTCAAAAGAGGTTCTTTTGATAAAGAACTTCTCAAGTATTCAATTATACCTACAACTTTGGGCGCTGGGTTTGGTGGATTAATAGCTGGCAGTATCAGCGGAATGGTATTAGTGCTGATCTTTGGGTTCATGGCTTTTGTTGTGTCAGTTCGCATGATGATCCCTAGCAAAACCCACAATAAGAATCATCAGGAGCCAAATAGATTTTTGATTGGCAATCTTACAGGACTAACAGGGATAATCTCTGCAATGGTTGGCATCGGAGGAGGAGCTATGAACGTGCCGCTGATGAATATGATGGGCATCAAGATACATCAAGCGGTTGGAACTTCAGCTAGTATGGGCTTCATGATTGCCCTACCTGGGACTATTGGGTTTATTGTTTCAGGTTGGGAGAAACCAAATCTACCTGAATTCTCTTTCGGCTTCGTTCACTGGCTCGCTGCCCTTTGCATTTGTTTCATGACCGTAATCTTTGCTCCTCTGGGTGCTGCTATTTCTCATAAGTTAAATACCAAAAAATTGAAACAAGTTTTTGGGATATTCTTATTGGTCGTTGCGATGCTAACACTTTGGCGATTTTGGTCCTGAAGCCTTTGACAAAACAGCAATAAAAAATTTGATGAACAAGAATTCCCCAGCAACTAATGCCTTAAAGTTGATTGTCTTCCGAGTAAACGCAGAGCAGCCGTACTACGGTATTAATGTGTTTAAGACTTTTGAGATTCAGCGAGCAAAGCATTATAGAATTAGTGAGATTCCAAAGGCTAACGAGTTTATTGAGGGAATAGTATACATCAGGAATCAACCAGTACCACTAGTCAATCTTCCACGTTGGCTTAGAACTGATTTAAGTGAGCAAGAAGAAAGGAATTCTTCAATTATTTTTTGCAATATCAATAACATTCAAATTGCTCTTAGAGTTGGTGGTATCCACCAAATAATCACAAGAGATTGGGAGGATGTACTTCCTTTGCAATTTAAGGAGTATATGCTTGTTGACCGAAATCTCAATTACACACTGCTTGATGATGGATCTTCAGTTTGTCTCATTCTAGATGTGGAATACTTACTTACACAAGTTTTGCCTCATGAATTTTCAGAAATTCAAAAAGATGTTCAAAATCTTTCATTGATCGATTTCGAAATACCAGAATCTTTAAAAAATGGTACAATTCTCCTTGCTGAAGACAGTCGCTCTGCTCAGATGTATCTCAAAAATTTCTTTGAAAAGTTTAATCTCTCTTTCAAGATTTTTGAAAATGGTGGACCACTTCTAGATTATGTCGAAAAACTGTCTGATCTCTCAAAAATACCACTGATCATTACTGATATTGAGATGCCTATTGTCTCTGGTCACGAAGTCATTAGACGATTGAAGTCTGATGCAAGGACAAAGCACATCCCGATTTTGGTCTTCAGTTCTATGACGAATGACCAAAGTCAGAAAGCTGTTAAAGAATTAGGAGCTGATGGATTTGTTGGAAAACTAAGTGTGGAACAAATGGTGAAACAATTATCTGCGACTGCCCGAATACCCTTGGCATCATCATTTTCTTGATTTTTTCAATGCAATACTCTCATAATTTTACATCAACTTTTTTTCTCATTTTTATTAATTTAAAGCAATAATTATAAGAAAGTTGTCTAACTGGAAAGGCTTTCCGAACTCAGTGGCTAGGTGCTTTGGGTTTTGCCGTCTTCAGAACTATCAGTTCGAATAAACAATTTGCGGCCAGAACCTCTCATCTATATCGTTCAGTGCAAAAGGAAGCCATGAAAATCGCCATTGTTGGTTCGGGCATTGCTGGACTAACTGCAGCCTACCGTCTTCATACTCGCCATCAAATTACTCTTTTTGAAGCTTCACCCAGGCTAGGTGGGCACTCAAATACCGTAACAGTAGATCTTCCTGAAGATAAAATTCCTGTTGATACTGGATTCATTGTTTTTAATGACTGGACTTACCCCAATTTCATTTCGCTGATGAAAGAGATAGGAATTGAGGGTAATGCCACAGAAATGAGTTTTAGCGTCAAAGACGAGCAGAGAGATTTTGAGTATAATGGACATACACTAAATACCCTTTTTGCTCAGAGGAGAAACCTAGTTAGGCCTACGTTTTGGTTGATGCTCAGGGATATTATGCGCTTCAACAGAGAAGCAAGGAAACTACTGGAAAGCAATGAAGATCAACTTACACTCGGAAACTTTCTAAAACAGAGAAGATATGGAGGTTTATTCTGTGACCATTACATCATTCCAATGGGTGCCGCAATTTGGTCTACGAGTACTGAACAAATGTTGGATTTTCCTGTCAAATATTTTGCACGCTTCTTTGAAAACCATGGGCTTCTAAACGTGGTGAATCGACCTCAATGGTACACTATTCCTGGTGGTTCTCAGGAATATGTCAAAAAGCTGAGTTCTCCATTTATTGAAAACGTTCGGCTTAACACTCCAGTACTGGGGATTAGTAGAAAACCAAATTTTGTTGAGATTATTTCCGTAGCGGGCAAGGAGCACTTTGATGAAGTAGTAATTGCCTGTCATAGTAATCAGGCTTTACAACTGCTGCAGGACGCAACAATACAGGAAAAAGAAATTCTTGGATCAATTCAATATCAAAGAAATGAAGCTGTGTTGCATAAGGATATTTCGCTTTTACCAAATCGCAAAAAAGCTTGGGCAAGTTGGAACTATCATTTGGATCATACCCAACAGGAGAGAGTAGCGGTTACCTACAACATGAATATCCTCCAACATATACAGTCTCCTCCTAACTTATTGGTTACCCTGAACAGGACTGAAAGGATTTATCCTGATAAAATTCTTAGTAAAATTTATTATGAACACCCTGTCTACAACGAGGCCAGCGTAAAAGCCCAAAAGCGTCATAGTGAAATTAGTGGTATAAATAATACGCACTTTTGTGGGGCCTATTGGAGAAATGGTTTCCACGAAGACGGTGTCGTCAGTGCTATAAATATGCTGCAATCATTTGATAATAAAAGAGCTTCCTGAAATGGAAAGTTGCCTCTACACTGGGCGTTTGCGCCACAGGCGTTTCAGTCCTACTTCACATACCTTTAGCTATCCAATTTACCTCAGCTACCTTGATCTCGGAGAAATAGATCAGGTGTTTTCCCTCTCAGGATTGTGGTCTAAAGAAAATTGGGGGCCAGTTTGGTTCAAACGAGATGATTACTTCGGTGATCCTGCCCAACCATTGTCCGATAGTGTCAAAGATACTGTAGAGTTGAGACTAGGCTTTCGACCCAATGGATCTGTAAGAATCCTGACACACCTACGTTCATGGGGTATAGGGTTTAACCCTGTCAGTTTTTATTATTGTTTCGACGAAAATCATCCGCATCCCACCGCAATATTAGTTGAGGTTACCAACACACCCTGGAATCAAAAGCACTGTTATATTTTGGATGGCAGAGATCAGCCTAAACAGGCTCAGTCCTTTGAATTCCAAAAAAATTTCCATGTTTCACCCTTTCTGGACATGGACTACAAATATGATTGCCGATTTACCAGACCCTCAAAAAACTTGATTGTTCATATGGAAAATCATAAAAAAGGAGAAAAATATTTTGATGCCACGCTCATTCTCAAGCGCATAGAATTCAGTCCATCAACAATGAGAGAAATGATTTGGCGCCACCCTTTCATGACAGCCAGGGTTATTGGAGGAATATATTGGCAAGCTTTTAGGCTGTGGCTTAAGAAAATACCATACCAGCCACCCCCAAAAACAATTGAGATGACAACTCTGCCACCGTCTCATTAATTCAGGCAAACTCTAGGTTTCTAATGCACTCCACCCAAAATCTTTCTTTCCCTAGATCAGAAACTACTCTCTCTGAAAAACACCCAGAAAGTGATCTGCTGAAACGTTGGAATAGATGGAATCGCAATCTTTTCATCAAGCGAACCGATAGTTTAACTCATGGCAAGATAACAATTCATGATGAGATGGGTTCACACATCTTGGGACAAAAGACCAATCTATGCCCCCTGGAGGTCACAGTCCAAATTCATGATTTACAAACATATGCTAGCATTATTCATAGTGGAAGCATTGGCGTTGCGGAAGCTTACATGCGTGGAGAATGGACCTGCTCAAACTTGACTTACCTTGTACGAATATTTGTTGTGAATCGGAAAGTTTTGGACAACATGGAGAAGGGTATAGCTCGCTTTGGAGTTGTAATTCACGAATTATTGCACACATTCTTGAACAAAAACACAAAACAAGGCAGCAAGAAGAACATTTCTGCACATTATGATTTGGGTAATCAATTTTTTAGACTCTTTTTAGATCAAACCCTGATGTACTCATCAGCAATATTCAAAAATGCTGATGAGTCATTGGAAAAGGCATCTGAAAACAAGATGGATCGTATCTGCAGAAAATTAGATCTTCGACCTCATGATCACCTTCTTGAAATTGGTACTGGATGGGGAGGATTTGCCATACATGCTGCCAAAAATTATGGTTGTCAAGTAACAACCACCACCATTTCAGAAGAGCAGTTTCAACTAGCTAGAAGTAGAGTGGAGGAGTCTGGGTTAAAAGACAGAATTGAGGTTTTGAAGGCGGATTATCGTAACTTGAAAGGTCAATACGACAAGCTTGTATCAATTGAAATGATTGAGGCAGTAGGTCATCAATTTCTTGAGAATTACTTCCAAAAATGTAGTGCCCTTCTGAAAGAGGACGGGATGTTGTTGCTCCAGGCTATCACCATTGATGATCGGAGGTACCACCAAGCTAGTAAGACAGTTGACTTTATTCAGCGATATATTTTTCCTGGAGGTTGTTTACCTTCTATAAGCGTGATAGCTGATCATCTCCGCGAAAGCACAGATCTTTGCATTTACCACTTGGAAGACATCACACAGCACTATGTGACAACTTTGAAAAGATGGAGAGAAAGTTTTTTTGCAAACCTAGACCAAGTTCGTGATCAAGGATTTTCTGAAGAGTTTGTGAGGATGTGGGAATACTACCTTTGCTATTGCGAAGGTGGATTTAAAGAGCGAGCGATTGGTACAGTTCATTTGGTAGCCACCAAACCATTATGTAAACCCCGAGACCTAATTGCTAAATTTGAATAGCAATCTATTAGATCTTCCACTAAAAAAACTTGCTTACATTTTTTTGTGATAAAATTTGAACTATCCAAAAACACTTTAGCAGAATCCTATTCTGGGCTCTCCCGCCAAACACGCAATTGATTGCGAATTGAAACTCCTTTTGAGTCTCTGGCTACCAACTCAATCAGGTTTCTTCCAAGAAGAAGAGGAGACTTCCAAACAAGTTCCTCGGAACGCTTGTTGTTTAAGCTGAAGTAATTCAATTTTCTTCCGTTAACAAAGCATAAGAGATCCTGGAGTCCATCTTCGTCTCTCAAATCAATTTCCCAGATTAGGTCCTCCTCTCTGGTCAAAACAGGCAGTTCATCTCTAATGAAATTGGTTTGGATAATTGGAGGTTCAACTTCGGCTTCAGGCCCTACTTTGCCAATCCAATTATAGTTCCAAAGGGCTTGTTCCACCCTTGGAACAAACAGGGCCACTTGCCAACGACCAAACTCCTCAAATCCTTTGGGAATGCGAACCAGTAGATTTTCTTCGTAGTACTTACCTTCTTTCAGACTTTTCCATTCCACCCGGTCTTGTAACCAGATCAAACCATCCTCTGAGCTACCGATTCTCAATACTACGTCCTCCAGTTCTGCGGTTTCCTGCATTTTAAGATTAACCTTTAGAACAAGGGTTTCTCCAGATTGAGGTATTCCATCACCATTACCGACACTTCCCTCAGTTCCATTATCGATGATCTGGAACCCCATGCTGATTATAGGTAATTCGTCAGGAATTACCGATAATAGAATATTTTTACGCGTCAGTTCATGATCTTCACCTGAAAGAACTAGAAAATCCATAGGTAGCCAACCCAGATTTTCTTGCTGATCAAAGTCTATTTCACGAATCCAAATACTTTTTTCACCACCTTCGAATTTCCCAAAAGGGAACTCAATTTCATCGAGCCAATCTTCAGGGCTTTCAGATAACACTAATACCCTATCCATGGGCATACTGCCCGTGTTCTGAAGCTGAACTTTAATGCGCAATTTACGGTCAGATGCAAATGGAGGAGTAGTTGATTGCCAGACACCAGAGTCGTTTTCTTGCTCAAAAAAGATTTGCAAATCTGGCAACTCCGTTGGGCTGGGAGAGGATAGGGTCCAATCTAACTCAGCTTGCCTTGCGATTTTACTGACAACTTCTTGCTCAGCCTGAGCCTGCAGCAAGGCATGAGACCTAATGAGAGTTGCTTTCATCGTTTCCTGGTAAGGCAGATGCTCTCTCAACAATCGAACTGCAATACGAACGTAATCATCATTTTCAATCTCTGAAGCTCTTAGGGGTTTGTCAATATCGGTTTCTTGGTCATCTGAATCTCTCATGTAGTGCAAGATATAATTTTCACCCTTGCTCTTCTGTTGAAGGGAATGCAGATGGATGTCGTTTTCTGATAGGTAAAGTGGATCCAACTGTAAATCTGGTTTGACACCAACACCCTGAATGGAGAGATTATCTGGAGTTAAGTAGTGGGCAATAGTCATTTTGAGACCAAAATCACCAGGCATACTCCAAATGGACTGCACAGAACCCTTGCCAAATGTCTGCTCGCCAACAACAATCGCACGATTATTTACCTTCAGTGCTGCGCTGACGATCTCAGAAGCTGAGGCACTTTGACCATTCACCAAAACCACAATAGGTATGTTTTGAATTTTATGAGAGCTCAAGAGTTGGTGAGAATCGTAGCTTGTTAGGTCTGTGTTGGTCTGTGTCGAAACAATTTTTTTCTTAGCGGGCAGAAACAAGTCACTCACCCGCACGGCTTCCTGAAGTAGGCCTCCTGGATTTCCCCGCAAATCTAAAATCAAACCTGCAACTGAGTCTAGATTTCCCAATTGTTTTTCAAGATCAGTAGATGTGTCTTCCTGGAATAATTTCAGCCGAATGTAACGTACTGGAATTCCATCATCGAATCGCAGGTCTACAGAATCACTACTGCTGATTTGAATATCCTCCCGTTGAAGTTCGTAAGTAATTTCTTCCCCTGATCGCAACACAGTCAAATCCATTTTGGAGCCAATTTTCCCTCGCAAACCTTGCATGATTGCACTTAAGCTCATTTTTCTAGTTGATTCTCCGTCAATTTCCTTGACCTGATCCCCAATCCGCAGTCCTACTCGGTCAGCAGGTCCACCTTCCATCAGAGAAATAATGGTCAATTGTTTTTCCCGAATTCCAATGACGATTCCTACTCCTGCAAATCGACCTCGGGTATTCTCGTTAAACTCAGTGTAGCTTGATGGTGGAAGCACAACTGAATGAGGGTCCAGGCAAGACATAATGGCGTTAAGAGCAAGTAGTTCAAGCTCTACAGTACGGTACTGAGGCAGCTTTTCATGAAGTTTCAGGATGAGGGATTGGATCCCCACATACATTTCTCTAAGAGATGCAGGTGAATCTAGCGCGACCAGAATACCTTCTCGAAATAGAACCCTTTGGCCTCCGGATTCCCTTTCGGGGGTAAGGACCCGTACTTCTGCAATCTCCCTCTCCAAGACTACGAGAGCTGCCTCTTGAAGCTCTGTCAAATCCAACCTCTCAAGCTCAGGATAATCCAGTTGAATTCTCATCAAAACTTCAGCCAACAAAGGCGTTGGTGATAGCTCCGGTTCTTCTGGTAATTCTGGTCCAGAAAATCCTTGTAGGCAACCGGATAAAATAATAGAGGTGATTGTGGTAAGGAGCGCCCAGTCTAATTTTTTTTGGATACTTTCCATTTTCATTTGGGCTCAATCTGCTCGAAGAGTGTTAAAAATTTGGAATGTTACCTTTCTAAAATCACAAAGCTCATTCTTCACGCAGAACCAAAGCGGGTGGAACTCGGGACATTTTGATTGCAGGGTATAGGCCTGCAAGCAAAGCAGCGAAGACGGCCAGCAACATGTTGTTGAGTAAAACGCTTGGTTCTATCAAAGTAGGAAAGGTCCAGCCGAATGAGCGCTGGTTTATCACAAAAATCAAAACAATTGCCATCATAATCCCGACTGGAATTGCGAGAACTCCTGCGACTATCCCCATCAATCCACACTGACTAGTCACTAATCGCCAAATTTGTCCTGGGGTCATTCCTGTAGCACGTAATATCCCCAACTCTCTCTGCCGTTCTAACTGAAGTGCCATTAACGAACTGATCACGCCTATAAAAGCAACACCCGTTACCAGTAATTGAAGGACACCAGTAATTGCAAAAGTTCGGTCAAAAATTTCTAAGCTTACTTGTCTCAAAGTAACATTTGAACGGATGATCAAAGGTTGTGGGGTATTTAGTCGTTCAAAAGCACTCTGAAAAAGTTCAGGGGTCCATCCATCCTCAAGATAAAGCGCAACAGAATTTACTCTTGTATCTTCCCAAAATTTCTCCAGGTGATTGCGGTGAATTATGGCGTGCCCCCTTTCAGAGCTGTAATCGTAGAAGACCCCTTTGATTTCAAAAATTGTATCGCCTCTTGAAGAAAGTAAAATTAGCTTTTCTCCGATTGACAAACCTAATCTGTTTGCAAGAGGTTCAGAAATCACAATCGATTGTTTTGAATCAAAACTATCCCATGGATCTTCGATAGCCTCTTTGAAATTGTAAGAAGCATAGCCCTCTTCGGGTAAGTCAAGAGTCAAGAGGTCAATCTCACTGCCAGAGGTTTTTACCTGAATCCTTCTATTTCTTGTGAGATGAGCAACCCCCTCGGCTTTTTCAAGGATTTCAATGCTCTCAGGCAACAAAACCTTATCAAGGTGTCGTGAATTTCCGGGGGGAGCAACGTAAATATCAGCCCAAAGCTGTTGTTCCAACCAATAAAAGACCGTGTGTCTAAAACTGCCCACCATGATCCCAAGACCGATTGCTGCGGAGATAGCTACCATTAGGGCCGCAATAGCAACACTTGTTCTGCTCAGTTCTGCTTGAACTCCCCGTGCCGCCATACTTCCAAGGACTCCAAAAAACTTGGTGATGATTGGTCTTATTAGTGTCATGGCGAAGTTTGTCAGATGAGGGGTAAGGAATGCTAAACCAATAATTAAAGAGAACAAACCTGCATAACTGAGGATTAAATTTCTCGAGGGTAGCCACAACAAAAAGACACCCGCAGTGCAAAGGCTCAAGCCAGCATAGCTGCTCCAACGCAAAGTCTTATGAAAAGATTCTTCACGCGATGATCGATTTAAAACCATTCTTGGTGGAATATTTGAAGCTTCTTTAGCAGGTGGGATCACGGCAAGAAGAGTTGCCCCCACTCCAAGGCCAATGCCTTTGAAAAGAGATAAATTTGACCATTGAAGCTCACGAACGGAAAGAACATAGTACAAATCATTGATGGTCTGAGTAACAAAGATGACAAGAATTTTTGCCAACTGACTCCCACCGATCAAACCTAGCAAAGTTCCCATAACCCCAATTACAATTGCTTCTATTAAAATAATGCAAAATATTTCGCCTCGAGTCACTCCAACTGCTCTAAATTGACCCAATAATCTGTATCGTTGAACCACAGAGAAAGTCATCGTATTGTAGATTAAGAACATCCCTACAATTAGCGAAAGCAAACTCAACGCAGAAAGGTTCAAGTGGAATGCACGAGTCATTTTGTCAGCAGACTCAAGTCTTGTTTGTGATGATTCGACACTAACACCGACGGGAAGAGCTTCATTAAGCCTCTTAATTTGTTGTTTATTTTCCTCGTCATCACCGCTTAAAATCAGGTCTACCCTAGATAAATTTCCCTTCTGCTGAAGCAACTCCTGAGCTGTACTGATATCGACAATCAAGAGTTTTGAAAGAGCTTGCCGAGCAAAGTCGTCCTCAATTTTGAGAAAGGCAACCAGTCGAAGTTTATGTGGTAAGCCTCCGATTGCAACTTTGAAAGAATCTCCAACTTGGATACCAAGCTGTTCGGCTGAATCAACCGATAAAACAACAGTATTTGGCTCAGTTAAAAATGCTGTAAGTTCCCCATTCCCCCCCCCGCCTAATTCCTGAAGATATGGTCGAAAAGGGGCTTCTGCAAAAGGATCAATTCCCAGTAAATGGTAAACCTGATCCGGTTTTTCTGGCAAAACTGCATAACCTTCTAAAACAGGTGCTGCTTTAATAAAACCAATTTTTTGTTTCAACTCTCGGTAGGTCTGTTGAGAAAGATGCTCTCTTTCGGAGATGATTTGATGGGTCGAACGGCCACTCACCGATTGAACTGCCAATTCCATTGATCGTTGTGCGCTGGCATTCGTCAAATCAATAGAAACAACAATGGCAACCCCAAGTGCTACTCCGAGTACAGCCAACCCAAATTGCCAGGGATGACGTTTCAGATATCTAAAACTTGAATGATAAAGAATGTGCGGCATAAACAGAAAATTGGTATTTTTCAAGAAAATTTTGATAAAAGTAGCCTGCTTGTATTTTTACAATCTTTGCGGCATGTTCAGAAGATTAGGATTTTTTTCAGCCAAATGTCGCTTGCCACCTTACTCATGTAGGTGCTAATCAAATGAGCCAATTCATTTCTCTGACAACTAAAACAGATTTCGTTTCATGCCAAACAATTTAATCATTGTAGAATCACCAGCAAAGGCTAGAACAATCAACAAGTTTCTTGGCAATGATTATATCGTTGTTGCATCGATGGGGCACGTCCGTGATCTCCCAGAGAAAGAGCTTGGTTTTGATCCTTCTAATCATTTTGAACCACGATATGAGATCACCAAGGATAAGAAGAAAACGATCACAGATATCAAAAAACGAATCTCCAAAGAAACTGTGGTTTATCTCGCAACTGACGAGGACCGTGAGGGTGAATCTATATCTTGGCATCTAATTGAGGCACTTAAACTTCAAAAACATCCTGACATCAAACGGATCGTTTTTCATGAGATCACCAAGCCTGCCATTTTAAAAGCCTTGCAGAATCCAAGGGATGTTGACACCAGCCTCGTAGATGCCCAACAGGCACGAAGAATTTTAGATCGAGCTGTAGGTTATGAACTGTCACCACTTCTATGGAAAAAAGTGAAACCCGGACTCTCTGCGGGTAGAGTTCAAAGTGTAGCAGTTAGAATACTTGTTGATCGAGAAAGAGAAATCCGGGAATTCAAGCCACTTGAATTTTGGAGAATTCGAACCGCTTTTGAAAAGTACGCTTTCCAAGCAGAGGTAGTTTCCTACAAATCAAAAAAAACTGAAAAAACTGTCCCCAATGAAGCAAAATCTTTGGAAATTGTTTCATCATTAGAGCAAGGAGAAATCTGTAAAATTGCTGATATCGAAGAAAGAGAGACAACCAGAAAACCCGTAGCACCCTTCACTACTTCTACTCTACAGCAGGAAGCATCTCTAAAACTAGGATTCTCGCCTCGGCGAACAATGTCTGTCGCTCAGCAGTTGTACGAGGGAAATTTTGAAATCCCTGGGTACAGCGGTGGCTTGATCACTTACATGCGAACAGACTCAACAACGCTCTCCGAAGAAAGCTTACAACAAGCTAAACAAGTAATTCTTTCAGAATATGGGAAAAAGTACGCTATTAAAAAGCCACGTCGCTTTGCCACCACAGCCAAGGGTGCTCAAGAGGCTCACGAAGCGATCAGACCAGTCGACTTGAGCATGAAACCTCAGGAAGTTCGGTCACATTTAAGCCCTGAAATGGCAAAGCTTTATGATCTGGTCTGGAAGAGGATGATCGCCTGTCAGATGACTGAGGCAATCATAGCACGAACAACCCTTAAGTTGGCGGGCGGCCTTCAGCAAGAGTGCCTCCTTGAGGTTAAGGGACAGCGGCTTGTATTTTCAGGATTCTTAAAAGCCTACACAGAGGGCTCTGAAAATCCAGATGTAGATCTTGAAAAAAAGGATGTGATCCTTCCGAAAGTTGAGAAAGGAGAGGAAATGAGGATCAAGGAGGTGATTCCAGAGCAGCATTTCACCAAGCCCCCACCTCGATACACTGAAGCTGGTCTAATTAAAAAACTGGAAGCAGAAGGGGTTGGTAGACCTTCCACATACGCTCCGACTATTTCCACGATTCAAGATCGGCAATATGCTGAAAGAGGAGAAGATAAACGGCTCAGGCCAACAGATCTTGGTGAGGTCGTTACAGATTACTTAGTAAATCACTTCACCGACATCGTGAATTTAAATTTCACCGCACGAATTGAGGAAGACCTTGACGAGATCGCCAACGGAAAACGAGATTGGGTCTCTATGATGAGCGAATTCTATCAGCCCTTTCACGAAAACATTGCGGTAAAACAGGAGTTACCCCCTGACAAAGGGGAAAGGGTTTTGGGAACTGACCCACAAACCGGCCGTCAGGTCAGCGTTAGGGTTGGTCGTTATGGTCCGATGGTTCAGATTGGCACTAAGGATGATGAAGACAAACCCAAGTTTGCATCACTTCCCAAGGAACGCAGCATGCATGAAATTCAACTGGAAGAAGCACTCAAGCTGTTTAGTCTTCCAAGACATTTGGGCAACTTTGATTCCTCTGGAGAGGAAATTATTGTTAATAGAGGCCGATTTGGTCCCTATGTGAAACTTGGCAATCAATTCTATTCTATCCCCAAGGAAATTGACCCTTTGCAGATTGATCGTGAAGAAGCAGTAGAATTAATTCGTCAAGGCAAAGAAAGTAAAGCAAAGCAGGTCTTACATGATTTTGGCGAAATTCAAGTGCTTAAAGGACCCTATGGCCCTTACATCAAATACAATAAGAAGAATTTCAAAATCCCAAAAAACACTAATACTGAATCACTAGACAAGGTCACCTGCGAGCAAATTATCTCAGAAGCCCCACCTCCTCGTCCAAAGCGCAAAACCAAGGCCTCGTAATAGGTTAGAGACTTTGACTAGCAGTCAGCACCCTACAACAACCATCTAATGGTGTCGCTCCGAAGCATGCGAACTCAACTATCCGCACTCGCCCTACTTGTGCTGAATTTTCTTATATTTCTGGTTCTGAACCAATTTCTGAACCCGCATCCGGATATGCTGGACCATTGGGTGTGGTCACGTTTTTTGAGTGCTTCCTACTACGAGCACCCTCCGATGGTGGCTTTTTTGATGCGCATCATTACCACTTTCAGTGGACATCACGAGACCGCCCTAGAAATCGGTGCTCAACTTGTAAATTTAGCTATTCTTTACTTGATCTATCGTTTAGCACTCTCCATTTTCCACGCCAGGGCAGCTTTCTTTACGCTTCTTGTGTTGAGTTCAATGCCCTACTTTACATTGGGAACTGTCTTTCTTCACATCACCCAGCCCTTTGTATTTTGTTGGGTGATAGCACTAATGCTGCTCGTCCGCTATCACCGAGAACCTCATCCTCGGTGGCTCATTTTTATTGGAATTGTCTGTGGGCTTGGAGCCTTATCCAAGTTCATCATGCTTCTCTTTTATATCGGACTTTTCTTTCACGCTTTGATCTATCGAGACGCCCGAGACATTTTGAAATCACCCTGGCTCTACATGGCTGGCGTAATTTCAATTACGATCTTTTCACCCGTAATTTTTTGGAATGCCACACATGATTGGATTTCCTTCCGTTTTCAGTTTGGTAGAGGGATGGGGGGTAATGAATTTGGTGAAAACACGTTTCATTTTTTGATTGGCCATATACTTTTGTTTTCACCACTCTGGGCAACGGTAGGTTGGCTGGGATTAACAAGCTTGAAAGATCGTTTTCGTTCCGGTCGGCATCCTGAATCCGTCATTTTAGTTCTCTCAATGTATCCACTTTTCTTCTTCACCATCATGAGTCTAAGAGGATCGATCGCAGACCCACACTGGACCAACCTCTTTTACCTTGGCTTATCTATTCTTCTGGGCCAAGTACTCTCAATTCATTGGAAAAAATATAGGCTGGCCTTGGTTGGAGCAGCATTATTCATCAATGCCAGCTTGATCACAGCAGCCGTAGTTAACACCTATGATCCACTTTATGAATGGGAGGCTCACGAACTAGAAAGTCCGAAACTTCTGATTAGTGATGGTATCCCTGAGGAAGTGATCAACAAGCTGGAAGCACATCACAAAAGGCTCTACAGCTTTGAAGCTTTTGACGAATTCCTAAGCAAACATCTCACAAATTCTGAAATTAAGACTTATGGTGAACAACTTAGAAAAGTCAGCCACGACACTTTCAGCAATCGATTCAATCAGTTTCTTCAGTGGCCAGAAACTGTTGATGAAATGAGGAAATTACTGGTTGCAAAGGGATTAGGTAATCCTCAATACATTGTCAGCAGAGAATACCAACTGAGCAGCGCTCTTAGTTTCTATTTCCCAAACCATCCATGGCCACACAGCTTGGAAAAGACTGAGAGAAATCTCTGGTCTCCAAGAGAGGAAGTGAAGAAGTCAGCTTTCCTCTTCGTTTGTTCTCTTTACGAATGTGATCACTCTAGTCGAATCTTTGAAAAGAAGATGGGAGTTCAACTGACTGACCTCGGAGAAGTCTTAATGAGACAGGAAGGAAGGCTAATTCGTGCGCTGAGACTATACTCACCAGCAAGTCTGGGATCAGCTAAGATTGATCCAATAACCAGTCCACCTAAATCTGAATCGCGTTGAGATAAAACACACAGTCAGCTGATCACTTGACTCACGGTATTTTCACCAATAATATTAGATTTTTTTTGACTTTCCTCAATCAATAACTCTTTAGATAGAATTCTTGGTTCTGCCAAGCTCAACCACTCGTTTTAACCCAGGAAGAGGGACCATGGCGCAGACCATGTTTGAAAAGATTTGGAATTCTCATGTCATTGCCGAACAAGATGGCAATAATATCCTCTATATTGATCGTCACTTGGTCCATGAAGTCACCTCACCTCAAGCTTTTGAGGGACTGAAGATGGCGGGACGACCCATTCGTTGTACTGGAGCGACCTACGCCGTTCCAGATCACAATGTTCCAACCAAGGACAGAGATAAGCCAATTGCCGATCCCATCTCTGCCAAACAAGTAGAAACACTAAGACAGAACTGTAATGAATTTGGCATCACACTTTTTGACTTGGGTGATGAGCGGCAAGGTATCGTACATGTGGTAGGTCCTGAACAGGGACTGACCTTACCTGGTTCCACAATTGTCTGTGGAGACTCGCATACAGCTACTCACGGAGCTTTTGGAGCACTTGCATTCGGGATTGGGACGAGCGAAGTAGAGCATGTGCTAGCAACGCAAACTTTGCAGCAGCAGAAACCGAAGACCATGAAAATTGAAGTTCGTGGTTCTCTGCCAAGTAAAGTGGGAGCCAAGGATATAATACTGGCGATTATTGGGAAGATTGGCACTGCCGGGGGAACTGGCTATGTACTAGAGTTCTGTGGTGAAGCGATTCGTGCACTTTCGATGGAAGGTAGGATGACTCTCTGCAATATGAGCATTGAAGCAGGCGCTAGAGCTGGAATGGTTGCTCCTGATGAGAGAACCTTCGAATACTTGTTAAATCGTCCCTACGCCCCCAAAGGTAATGAATTCGAGCAGGCAGTTAACTTTTGGAAGCAGCTAGCTTCAGACAGAGGAGCTACATATGACAAAGTAGTGATCTTAACAGCCGAAGATATCCTTCCACAAGTGACCTGGGGCACGAACCCTGGCATGGTCACAGACATTCATGGGCAAGTTCCAGATCCTCAGCAAATTGAAGATACCAACCAACGAAGAGCCATAGAACGCGCTTTAGCTTACATGGATCTCCAACCAAATACTCCGATCGTTGAAATCAACATTGATCGAGTTTTTATTGGTTCATGCACGAACTCTCGAATTGAGGACCTCCGCAATGTTGCAGACTTTGTGAGGGGGCACAAAGTCAATCCTAAGGTTCACGCGATGATTGTGCCTGGGAGTGGGCTTGTGAAGAATCAGGCTGAAAAGGAAGGGCTTCATCATGTTTTTGTCGAAGCAGGTTTTGAATGGAGAGAACCCGGCTGCTCAATGTGTCTCGCAATGAATGACGATATTCTACAACCGGGTGAACGATGTGCGTCGACCAGTAATCGAAATTTTGAAGGCAGGCAAGGGAAAGGTGGACGTACACATTTGGTAAGTCCCGTCATGGC
The DNA here is from genome assembly GCA_000224765.2 of SAR324 cluster bacterium JCVI-SC AAA005. GTDB lineage: Bacteria > SAR324 > SAR324 > SAR324 > NAC60-12 > JCVI-SCAAA005. The sequence goes on from AGAU01000107.1 coordinate 32,181, forward strand.
AGCTGCCGCCGCAATCTCAGGACACTTTATAGATCCACGAACTCTTTAATTGACCCTACTGGAATAAGAATGCAACCATTTCAAACACTTACTGCGACAGCAGCTAAGTTGGATCAGGTCAATGTTGATACTGATCAAATCATTCCGAAGCAATTTTTGAAGAAAACTGAACGGACTGGCTTTGGAATTCATCTTTTCCATGACTGGCGCTTTCTTGACGATGCTGGGCAAAATCAAAATCCTGACTTCATCCTAAATCAGTCCCGTTATCAGGGTGCTCAAATCTTAGTTGCAGGAGACAACTTTGGCTGTGGCTCCAGCCGAGAGCATGCTCCTTGGGCTCTTCTCGATTATGGTTTCCAAAGCATTATTGCTCCGAGTTTTGCGGATATCTTCTATAATAACTGCGCTAAAAACGGTATTTTACTCGTAGGTCTGCCAGAGGATTCTGTACAGCAGCTTTTCACAGAAATTGAAGAAAATGTTGGCTGTGAGCTGACAGTTGATCTACCCAACCAAAAAGTCCAGAGCCCAAAAGGATTGAAATTTAGTTTTGAAATCGATTCATTTGTCAAACATCGGCTACTAAACGGACTGGATGACATTGGATGGACATTACAATTCCAGTCAGAGATTGAGAATTTTGAGGCAAGTTACCAGAAACAAGCTCCCTGGATGTTTGTCCATTAATGACAAGGAAATATGAAAATCAACATCTCCATTGAGGCAACTCCACAGGAGATTCGCGAGGTCTTTGGCCTCCCAGACATTCAAGACGTTCAAGGGCTCTTCCTGAAGCAATTTCAGCAAAACCTAAAGGATGGGCAGGTTGACAAAGATGTGGTGAGCGAATTTATGGGGCCATCTTTGCAGTTTAGCAAGAATTTCATGGACTCCATGATGGAAAATATGGAGTCCATGTTGAATCAGGCCAATCAATCAACTTCAAATCAACAGGAGACCATGAAGGACTCTTCTTCCTCAAAATCCAAGCAGCAACCGGTGTCCTCCAAGGAATACTGAGCCTTGGGAAATTTCCTACTGCGTCGACTCCTGCTGTTAATTCCAGTTCTGTGGGGAGTCGCAACCCTCGTCTTTCTGCTTCTACATTTCATACCTGGGGATCCTATCGACTTGATGCTGGGGGATTCTGCCCTGGGTACTGATCGAGAAACCCTTAGAGACCAACTGGGCCTCAACGACCCCTTGATTATTCAGTACATTAGATACTTTGGTGACCTCTTACAGGGAGACTGGGGGACTTCTCTTTTTAGCAAGAAGCCAGTATTTGAGGAAATCATGGAACGCGTCCCAGCAACCATGGAACTGATGTTTGGCGCCATGGTCGTGACGATTCTGGTGGCAATGCCACTTGGACTGATTGCTGCGGTCAAAAAAGGCACTTGGATCGATCAGGGATCAATGATTTTCTCTTTGCTGGGTGTCTCCATTCCAAATTTTTGGCTTGGGCCAATGTTGATCCTGCTGTTCTCAATCCATTTCGACCTTTTACCGGTTAATGAGAGAGGTGGTTTGGAACATCTCATTCTTCCAGCATTGACCCTTGGAACTTCATTGGCTTCTATTCTGGCCCGGATCACTAGATCTTCGGTAGTTGAAACTCTTCAGGCTGAATACATCCGTACCGCCAGATCAAAAGGAATTTCGGAATTACGGATTTTATTACGACATGCGCTCCGAAATGCCCTCATTCCAATCGTCACCGTGATTGGCCTACAAATCGGGGTTTTATTGAGCGGGGCGATTATCACCGAATCCATCTTTGACTGGCCTGGTCTAGGCAACTTGTTAATCTCTGCAATCAACAGTAGAAATTATCCTTTAGTTCAGGGTTGCGTGCTGTTCATTGCAGGAAGCTACGTCATGGTAAATCTATTGATTGATTTACTATATGCTTATTTAGATCCTCGTATTCGCCTCTCATGAGCCGTCCCCCGGGCCGTATTCGCCTTTATTCTCTTATCCTCCTCAGCTTTTTTGTAATTCCAGCGTTGCTGGCTCCTTGGATTGCCCCGCATGACATTGGCCAGATGGATTTGATCCGTCAACTTGAGACACCTTCTTTCGATCACTGGATGGGACTTGATGAAAACGGCAGTGATATTTTTAGTCGCTTGCTGGCAGGAGCACGTATTTCTCTCTATGTTGGCTTTTGGGTCATTGGTATTTCAACTGTGATTGGAGTGAGCCTTGGTTTACTCTCAGGCTATTTTGGGGGCTGGCTAGATATTGTCTTGATGAGAATCGTTGACGTTCTCCTGGCATTTCCAGGATTATTGCTGGCAATTGCCCTTGTGGCGGTCCTTGGGCCTGATATCAACAATGTCATCTTGGCCTTGTCGGCACTTGGTTGGGTTGCTTACGCTCGACTTGTTAGAGGACAGGTACTGTCGGTTAGGGAAGAAGAATACGTGCTAGCTGCTAGAACATCAGGGATGCCATCGTGGAGAGTGATGTTCCTCCATCTTTTACCAAACATTTTGCCACCAGTGATTGTTCAAACCACTTTCAGTTTAGCTGGCACTATCATTTCTGAATCCAGCCTTAGCTTTCTGGGCCTAGGAGCTCCCCCTGGAACTCCAAGTTGGGGAGCTATGCTTTCTGAAGGCCGATATGTGTTATGGGAAGCTCCCCATGTCTCTGTTTTTCCAGGCCTGGCTATTCTGTTTGTTGTAATGATCTTTAATCTCCTCGGAGACGCTCTAAGAGATTACTTTGACCCCAAATCTTAGCTTAAGGCTCATTCGAGGCCTGAAATCACCTATTGTATCAAATTTTAACTCTTGATAAGTTTTGGTTGATTGACATATCAGTTCAAAACTCTGGTCAGACAATCTAACCCTGCTGAAATTAATTCCAAATTACTGAATCAAAATACTAATTGATTTTTTTCAGAAGCATTTTCAGTAAAGATGTTTGACATAATTCATTTCACCACGCTATATTTGCTGATTGGTTAATCAGGAATCTTCTTTCTGAAAGCCATGAAGAATCATTCTCTAGCTGTTTGCACCTCGTCATTACAAGACGTAAATTAAATGATCCACCAAAAGTGGAATGGATACCACCTGAAGTGTGCTAATCCTGAGAAAATAGATTCAAAACCCTAATTCAACTATCGATTGGAGATCCATGAAGAAACTAATGAAATCGTTTGCGACCGCAGTAGCTGCGGTGGTGATGCTGGCAGGGACAGCATTTGCAGGAGGCCACTCAGAACGCTACGTAATGATCACTCACGGTGAAGGGAAAGACCCCTTCTGGCCAGTAGTTCAAAAAGGTGGTGAGGATGCTGCTCAGGCTGTGGGAGCGGAGTTTGAGTACATCTATAATCCATCTGGAGATATGGCTGACATGGCAAGTTCAATCCAAGCTGCTGCGGCTACCCAGCCAAATGGCATGGTAATCTCCCTACCAGATCCGGATGCCCTCGGCCCAGCTATCAAGGCTGCTGTCGGAGCAGGTATACCAGTCATCACAATGAACTCAGGACTGGAATCATCTGCAAGCTTGGGAGCGTTGATGCACGTTGGACAACCTGAGAAACTTGCAGGACAAAAAGCTGGTGTAAGGGCCAAAGCTGAGGGAGCTACAAAGGCACTTTGTATGACCCCTGAGCAATATAATACCGCTTTATCTGATCGATGTGAAGGTTATGGGGAAAGTGTAACCATTGTTTCTTCTGTGGACACAACCCACGATGCAGCCACTATCGTCACAAGAGCAACAGCAGCACTGCAAGCAAATCCAGATATTGATGCAATTTTGTCAGTTTCACCAAACGTTTGTGCAGGAGTCAACACAGCGTTATCAGATCTTGGCATGTCAGTTCACTTATCCTGTTTTGATCTGAGTCCAGAAGTTATGGATATGATCAATTCTGGTAAAGTGTCATTCACCATTGATCAGCAGCAACGACTGCAAGGATACATGCCTGTTGTAGTCCTGCATCTCTACAACACAGGAGCTGGTCTGTTACCCGGGGCTAACATTCCATCTGGCCCTGGATTTGTAGACAAGTCCAATGCTTCCTCTGTTTCAGCACTTGCCGGTATTGACCGATAATTTGAAATCGGGAAATTAAATTCAAAAAAGGACTGCAGAGATGTGGTCCTTTTTTTTTATCCAAAGAATAAAATGAGTTCTGAGATATCTACTACTGTAAAAAGAAATGAAACGGATCGACATAAGAAAAAAAATTGGTTCCAAATCTTGCTAGCTCGACCAGAAATTGGCCCTTTTGGAGTAATGCTACTGCTCTTTGGAATGTTGGGCTATTTCTCCATTCCGGAAGGTCAATTTTCTATTAACCCTTTCACAGGAGAAGGATTCAATGCACTTGGAATCCGGAACAACTTTCGCGTAATTGCCCAACTGGGAATTGTAGCATTGGGTGCTGGAATGCTGATTATTTCTGGTGAATTCGATCTCTCCATAGGATCAATGGCGGGTTTTGCGGCCGGGTGTATGGCGATGATCCTCAAGTGGGGGTTCGCAGTCATCATTCCTTATCCATCTTTTGCGGATGGCTTTACGATTGAGGGCTATCGGCTTTTTGAAATTCAAAGCGTTTCCCCTTTAACGGCAATCCTGATCACTCTTTGTTTAACTTTATCATTCGGCTGGTTCCAAGGTTGGTTTATTGTCAAATCAGGGATTTCTTCTTTCATCGTTACGCTAGGGGGCCTCTTCTTTCTTAGAGGTCTGACTGAAGTCAGTTACCGAGCTTTCAACAAAAAAGTAGACCAAACAGCAGGTTCAACTACAGTTACTGATCTACCCGATATAAAAAATATTATAGAAGTTCCAGGACTAGGAGAGATGGAACGTGAAGCAGCCAAGGTTTTACCAAATGATCAAATCCTGAAAATTCTGAAAACTGCTCCAGAAGCCACTCTTGTAAAGATTACTGACCAGCTAACCTATATCAACCAAAAGGTCGCGGTAACTAAAACCATGATGCAAGAAGAAAAAATGCTGCAAACTCTGCAAAGATCCCTGGACAACGCTATCAGATCTGGAAATGAAGCGATGCAGAAAATGCTTCAAGCCAAAATTGATGCAGGTATTGATGTGCAAGCAGTTCAAGCAAAAGCAGTTACCGACCTTGATTTAGCAAAGGCTTACATAGACACTTTACCAACAGCTCGTCCAGTCGCAGAATTTTTTGGTGGCAATATTTTGCAGCCAGTCTTTGATTGGCTCTATTTCACAGTTGACTGGAACGTCAACAATTTTGGGAACCAATTTGCTCCAGGATTATATGCTTGCGTGATGATTTGGCTGATTATGGCTTTATTTTGCTACATCGTCCTGAGTAAAACCCAGGCAGGAAACTGGATTTATTCAACCGGTGGTAATCTCAGTGCTGCCCGAGCGAATGGGGTTCCAACAAATCGTGTGAAAATATCGCTATTCGTTTTTACAGCTTTTTGTGCAACGATGTTCGCAGCTTGTCAGGTCTTTGAGGTTAATACGGCTGATGCCGCAAAGGGGAATTTAAAGGAATTGGAAGCTATTGCTGCAGCAGTAATTGGGGGTGTCGTGCTTACAGGTGGATTTGGCACCATCCTAGGGATTTTGCTTGGTACCGTGATCTTTGGAATTGCGAAAGAGGCTTTTTTCTATATTCCAGGTATTGATGGTTCCTTCTATCGCGTCTTCTTAGGAGCAGTTCTAGTCAGTGCTGCACTGACAAACGAAAATATCCGCAAAAGAATCGTCGGGAGTGCATAGCTATGAGTATTGAACGGCCTTCAATAGAGGTCCGAAATCTTGTCAAAAAATTTGGGAGTTTTACCGCCCTGAACGGAATTGACCTTGATGTCTATCCTGGAGAAGTACATGCTCTCCTTGGTGACAATGGTGCTGGAAAGTCCACGCTAATCAAAGCGCTCTCCGGAATACACCCGCCGACAAGTGGTGAAATCAAGGTTGACGGAGTAATAGTCCATTTCCAGTCTCCTCGAGAGGCTTCTGACGCAGGTATAGGCACCGTTTATCAAGATCTCGCCCTGAATCCTTTGGCATCGGTGACCAGAAATTTCTTTTTAGGCAGGGAGATTAAAAAGGGATTGGGACCGTTCGGACTGTTGCAAATGAAGGAGATGAACGCAATTACGATTGCAGAGATGAAAAAGATTGGGATTCACATCTCAAATCCAGATCAACCTGTCGGGACTATGTCAGGAGGACAACGACAAACTCTGGCTATCGCAAGGGCAATCTATTTTGGAGCAAAGATCTTAATCTTAGATGAGCCCACTTCGGCTCTCGGTCAGAAACAACAAATGGAGGTGTTAAAAACCATTCGGACTGTCCAAAAGCTAGGCAATATTGCGATCATACTTATCACTCACAATGAAATTCACGCCCAATTGATTGCTGACCGATTCACATTTCTAAGCCTTGGGGAAGTGATTGGAAGGGGAATAGCTCAAGAACTTGAGGGAGATGAAATCAAGAAATTGATGGCCGGTGGTGCAGAATTGGGAGATTTGAAGGCAGAACTGGCTGCTTAAACAATTTAATTTCATCTAGCTCCAGTAATTCTAATGAAGTATTTCTGCGCTTCTGAAAACGTTGTTTTAAAGGCATCACGTCAACTTTTGCCAAGCAGATTGCCATTCGCTGTCTCGAATATCCCACTCTCGCTCACCTAGTTGTGGCCCAGAAACTTCCAATAATAGCCACTCTAAATACTGTGCGACAAGTTCTGACGTTACCAACGCTCCAGTTGCTTTGTATTGTCGGAATTGTTCTACCCTTGGAAAGTTTTCTGGATCAAGAGTACGAATTTCCTCTTGCATTGGAGTATCTACAATTCCTGGTCTAACACTTCCAAACCAAACATTTCTTTGAGCCAGTTCATCTTTGAGCAATTGCCCAAGCATGTATAAAGCAGCTTTAGAGGTACAATACATACCCCAACCAGGAATCCCTTGATGAGCAGCCCCACTAGAAATATGAATCACTCGACTATTTTGAACCAGGTTGGGTAATAAAGCTTGAGTCAGAAATAAAGGCCCTTCAACATTAGTTGCCATATGTGTTCTCCAGTTCTCTGGATTCTGGTCTAATATCGGCCCTACAGGACCTAAAACAGCTGCATTATGTACCAACAAATCTAAGGTTCCCTTGGCTTCATTAACGATTTTTTGACGATCTTGAATTTTCCCCACATCTGCTGAAATAAATGTAATCTTATCAGGATTTTCTTGAGCCACTTCCTGAAGCAAATTCAAACGTCGACCAACAATTGTCACCAGCCAACCTTTCTTCGCAAATCTTTGCGCAAGCGCTCGCCCAATTCCAGTGCCACCTCCGGTAATCAGTATATGCTTGTTCATCTCGCCTCATAGAAAAACAGTTTATTCAGTCGACTTACTAACTGTCACAGGAACCAACTTAGAAATTGGGGTAAAACTCCTGTCAGCAAAGTATTCGACGGCAATTAATTCATTTATTTCTGGGAAATATGATGCCGCACATCCTTGCGGAATACTGTAACGCACCGCATGAAATCCCGAAACTTTACGTTTCCTACCATCTTCCATGTGGCTCTGGATAACAACTTCTTGACCCTGATCCAGATCCAAAGAATCCATGTCTTTGGAATTCATAAGAATGACTCTGCGAGTTCCAAAAATTCCACGATAGCGGTCATTCATTCCGTAAACTGTGGTGTTGTATTGATCATGCGAACGAATAGTCATAAGTCGCAATTGCCCATTGGGTAACTTGAGAATTGGTAAAAGCTTAGCGATAAAGCGAGCTTTCCCGGTTTTTGTATTCCATTCTCTTTCAGATGCTGAATTGTATAATCGAAAACCACCTGGCTTTTTTATCTTTCGATTGTAATTTGCAAACAATTTTGGCAGCACAGACTCAATTTTATCCCTAATCAATCCATAATCATCCTCAAGTGCTTTCCACATCTTTTGGTTCTTTGGGAACGCAGCCTTCGCCATACCAGCCACAATGGCTACCTCTGATCTCAAATGGGCAGAGGCTGGCTGATTTTTTCCTATTGAAGCATGAACAGCACCCATTGAATCTTCAACTGTTACAGACTGTTTACCTGAAGCTTGAACATCCAACTCTGAACGCCCCAAACATGGTAAGATCAGTGCTTTTTTCCCGTGGGCCAAATGAGTTTTATTCAATTTTGTTGTGACCTGCACAGTCAATTCACAATTTGTTAGCGCCTCCGCAGTTCTTGAGCTATCTGGAGTAGCTCTGGCAAAATTACCCCCCATTGCCATGAATACTTTAACACTTTTTGACTCCATCGCTTTTATGGTTTGGACAGTGTTGAAGCCAGAATTTCTTGGGGAGGATATTCCAAACTGTTGATCCAGATTCTTTAGGAAAGACTCACTTGGGTGCTCAGTAATTCCAACTGTCCGATCCCCTTGGACGTTACTATGTCCTCTCACTGGACATACCCCTGCACCTGGCTTCCCAATATTCCCACATAGAAGTAATAGATTTACAATACACTGAATCGTAGAGACAGCATGTTTCTGCTGTGTTAGTCCCATGGCCCAGCAAGCAATGACTTTTTTAGAATTACAGTAAATGGATGCTACTTCTTCAATCTGGGCTCTGGAAAGACCCGATTCAGATTCAATAACTGACCAATCAGTTCTTCCAATTTCATCTCTAAATTCCGAAAAACCAGACGTATGATTCTCAATAAACTCTTTGTCCAGAATGTTTTTCTGCGTTTTATCTGCGGTAAGAATAGCCTTGATCAATCCATGCAGCATAGCTAAATCACCTCCAATTATTGGTTGGAAGTAGTGAGTAGAGATCGATGAGGATGTCCCTGTCAGCATTTGTAAGGTTTCCTGAGGATGAATAAACTTTTTAAGACCACGTTCTAGGATCGGATTAAAGGTTACTATTTGACATCCCCTACGAGCAGCTTGCTGAAGCACCGATAGCATCCTTGGGTGGTTAGTACCTGGATTTTGACCGATGACAATGATCAAGTCTGCTTCTTCAAAGTCCTCAAGCTGAACTGTACCCTTACCAATGCCTACCGACTCAGTTAGAGCTACCCCACTTGACTCATGGCACATATTTGAACAATCAGGAAAATTGTTTGTGCCCAATGTTCTGCCAAGCAGTTGCCAGAGAAAGGCCGCTTCGTTACTAGTTCGTCCAGAGGTATAGAAGACAGCCTGGTTTGGATCTGCCAACATTCGTAATTGTTCTCCGATTAATTGAAATGCAGCATCCCAACTGATCGGGGTGTATTGATCGATTTCTTGATCATAAACCATTGGTTCGGTCAATCGTCCTTGCTGTTCCAAATCATAGTCAGACCAAGACCACAAAGATTTTACTGTATGGTTCTTAAAAAACTCTCTGGTAACGCGCTTGCTGGTAGACTCTGCGGCTAGTGCTTTCACCCCATTCTCACAAAACTCTGTAATAGTAGTTTTTCCAGGCTCTGGCCAGGCGCACCCTGGGCAATCAAAGCCGTCGGGTTGATTCATCTTCATCAAAGCAGGGATCGCATTGATTGCCCTCTCTTGTTTTAATGTCTGAACACTCGCCGAAAGGGCGCCCCAACCACCAGCTGGTCCAACATAGCTATTTATATTCTTGCCAACAACAAAGTCATCTGACATCTAATTTCCCTGAAATTTGGATTAATTTATTGATCAACTTCTAAAATAATAATGGCTCGATCACAAGTCTTCAGAATTTTTGAGTGATTGATTTTACAGTTCAAATAAGTTTTTCGAAAAACTTTTTTTAAAGGTTGCAGATGGTCGTCAAATTCCTATTAAGCCAAAATTCTTGCTTGTAGCCACTTGTGCTCTTATTATCAAATTTAGATCGAAACAGAAAAATGAAAGATTCTTTGAAATCAACTCAATACCACACCAACACTGAGTAAGAAACTCATCATTCTCCAAGTGAAATAATTCTCTTAATTATCGACATGGAAGGATTCAAATGAAAACTAGAGCAGCCGTTGCTTGGGAAGCAGGCAAACCTTTAGAAGTCACAGAAGTTGATTTAGATGGCCCAAAGGAAGGTGAAATTTTAATTCGTAACGTCGCCACAGGGGTTTGCCATACCGATGCTTTCACTCTGTCTGGAGATGATCCAGAAGGACTATTTCCATCAATCCTTGGCCATGAGGGTGGTGCAATTGTTGAGGAACTTGGTAAAGGTGTAAAGAGTGTAAGCGTTGGGGATCATGTAATACCCTTGTATACCCCAGAGTGCAACGCCTGTAAGTTCTGCATGTCTGGTAAAACCAATCTTTGTGGAGCAATCCGAGCCACACAAGGTCAAGGCCTAATGCCTGATAAAACTTCTAGATTTTCAAGCAAAGGTAAGCTCATTTGTCATTTCATGGGGACATCGACTTTCTCAGAGTATACAGTCTTGCCAGAAATCTCAGTTGCCAAAATCACTAAGACTGCTCCTTTGGAAAAAGTATGTTTACTGGGATGTGGAATTACAACCGGACTTGGAGCAGTTTGGAATACTGCAAAAGTAGAAGCAGGATCGACAGTAGCAGTTTTTGGCCTGGGGGGGGTAGGGTTAAGTGTTATCCAAGGGGCAGCGCACGCCAAAGCAGAAAGAATTATTGCTGTCGACATAAATCCTGATCGAGAGACTTTTGCAAGACAGATGGGAGCAACTGATTTTGTAAACCCGAAAGATTATGATCTGCCAATCCATCAGTTTATTGTAGACCTTACTGATGGGGGGGTGGATTATTCATTCGAGTGTGTGGGGAACGTAGAACTGATGAGATCTGCTTTGGAATGTTGTCATAAGGGTTGGGGTCAATCGATTATCATTGGGGTAGCCGGTTCAGGACAAGAAATAAGTACACGTCCTTTCCAATTAGTGACTGGTCGCATTTGGCGTGGCTCAGCATTTGGCGGAGTCAAGGGGCGTTCTCAATTGCCTGGTTATGTGAATTTATATCTTCAAGGCGATATCAAGGTCGACGAATTCGTAACACACACAATGCCCTTGGAGGATATCAATACAGCGTTTGACCTGATGCATGAGGGAAAAAGCATTAGATCTGTTATTAAATTTTGATTTTGGATACTAATGGCAAAGCTTAAAAAAATTGGCGAGAGCAAAATTTTTGGTGGTTGGACAAAAATGTTTCAACACTACTCTAAGTCATGCTCTTGTGTTATGAAATTTTCTGTCTTTCTCCCACCACAAATGGGAAGGGGACCTGTACCAGTTCTGACCTGGCTATCTGGGCTGACCTGTACCCATGAAAACTTTATCACGAAAGCCGGCGCTCAAAAGTTTGCTGCTGAACACGGAATCGTGCTGGTTGCACCTGACACCAGCCCCAGAGGAGCTGGGATTGAGGGGGAAGAAGAAAGTTATGACCTTGGTACAGGAGCCGGTTTTTACGTAAACGCAACACAGGAAAAATGGTCTGAGCACTACCAAATGTACGATTACATTGTAGAGGAACTACCCATTTTGGTTGCTGATCAATTTGATATAATTCCTGATCGGCAAGGAATTTTTGGGCACAGCATGGGAGGTCATGGTGCTTTGATGATTGCGTTTAGAAATCCTGATCGATTTAAATCAGTTTCGGCGTTTGCTCCGATTTATGCGCCTTCGCAATGTGATTGGGGTCGTAAAGCATTCAGCAATTATTTGGGTAAAAACCGCGAAGACTGGAAAAGTTATGATAGTCATGAATTGTTCAGTCAAACATCGGGGCAAATTCCACTACTAGTGGATCAAGGGGATGCTGATCAATTTTTGGAGAAAGAGCTTAATTTTGCTCTTTTTTGTCAAACAGCATCAGAAAAGGGCCTCTGTGCAAATTTAAGGCTGCAGAAAGGCTATGATCATAGCTACTACTTTATCGCAAGCTTCATAGAAGACCACATTCGACATCACGCTAAAGCTCTCTGCGAATAATTCTGCATAATCTAATAACTTCCAAATAGACTGCCTGCCAAAAATTTGACGCGATTCATTTTTGAAGCAACTAACCCTTGGGCAAAAACAGAGAAAGTAAATGCTCCAAAGAAACTACCATACCCATACGTATCGATGTAAGCACGCTACTGGTGACGTTATTGACTACGCTAAAGCAGCAATTGAAGCCGATCTGACTACTTTGGGGATGTCTGACCATACCGCACTACCCGATAATCGCTGGAATAATGTAAGAATGTCGATGCTTGAATTAGATGATTACGAAGAAGCCATTGAACTTGCTCGAAAGGAGTGTCACGATTTGACAATTTTAAAAGGGATGGAATGCGAATATGTCGAGGAATTTCATAGCTACTTAGAAGATGAGCTTTTAGGTGAACGCAAGTTTGATTATCTAATCGGCGCCGGACATTACACTCCATTTGAGGGAGGATGGATCAATTCCTTCGAAGAATTAAACAAAGCAGCACATCTGAGAGCATATGCATCCTTTTTAGGAAAAATCATGTCCACGGGGCTCTTTGCATTTATCGCCCACCCGGATATCTTTGGCTGCAGCAATGACACTTGGAATGATAACCTTACTGAATGTTCACATGACATCCTGCAGGCTGCAGTGGAAACTGGTATACCACTTGAGATAAATGGTCTTGGACTGCGAAAAACTCCTAAGCAAACATCTAAAGGTCCAAGACCCCAGTATCCTTGGACACCTTTTTGGGAGATAGCCCAAGAATATCCAATCAAGGTCATTTGTAATTCAGATGCTCATCATCCAAAAGATGTAGCGGGAAAATTAGGAGAGACAGAAAAATTGGCGAGAAGATTTAATCTTAATTTATTGGAGGAACTGCCCATTTAGCCTTGGACAAACCTTGATCTTTAGGAGATTTTTTCAATTATTTCTGGATGTGCAACTCTCGAAGATCAAGATATTGTAGTGACCAATCGTGAATTTGCTTACAAATATTTAGTCTATTGGATCGGACTGAGAGATCCTCATCCATCACCATGACATTGTCGAAAAACCTCTCAATTTTTGATTCCAAAGATATCACTAGCTTGACAAAGTTTGGACTTCTCTGAGGGTCATTTGTCAACTGCTGAGCAGCATCCCAGAGTTCTTTTTCAGCATCATCTCTGAAATTTTCCGAATTTACTACATTCAAATTAACATCTGAATTTTTTGCCCAAATATTGAAGGGTCTTTGGAGTGCGTCAAGGGCTTTCTTGAGGGCTTCGTTTTTAAATTCTCTCATCAATTGCTCCCCAAGTTCCAACTGAGAAGCTGGAACTAAATTACCCTTCTCTAAGGCAAGAATAAGATCCGTTTGAAACCCATATTGATCCTGAAGCAGATATCTTTGTCTTTGTTGAAGAAATTCTAGCACTTGCTCTTGAATGGTTGACCCGTCCAGTTCCAGAGACTGTTGATCTATAAGTACTCTTAATGACTGATCGATCAGATAATTCAGACTCAAGGGGAGTTTAAGTGCCAAGATAAGTTGGAGAATTCCTTGTGCGGCTCTACGCAATGCAAAGGGATCAGCTGCGCCCGTGGGAATTTTTCCTAGTGAAAAAGCAACCGATAACAAATCAATACGATCAGCCAACGCAACTGGCCAGGTGATTGGGTCTTGAGGAAGCTGATCCTCCGCATTTCCTGGCAAGTAGTGCTCTCTTATCCCTCTACAAACCCTCTTAGACTCCCCCAAAATTTTCGCGTACCTCTCTCCCATGATTCCCTGCAATTCAGGGAATTCATAAACCATTAGCGTTTGCAAATCGAACTTACAGAGTTTGGCGACTTTTTTTGCTTCGTCCTTTTCTTTTTGGTCAAGCATAAGACTTTTAGAGAATCTTTCCGTTATCAACTGAATTCTCTCTGTACGATCTTGTTGACTGCCTCTCTCTGGAAAAAAGATCGCGTTTGCTGCTTTTTTTTCAAAATCTTCCAAAGCCCCTTTTTGATCTTCCTGATAGAAGAAGCGGGCATCACTCAGTCTGGCTCTGATTACTCTCTCATTTCCCTGCCGCACTGTATCCAAACCGTGTTCGTTTCCGTTTCGGATAGTAACAAAGTAAGGCAGAAGGTTGGTGCCATCTTTTTCATATACGGGGAAATAACGCTGATGAACTGCCATTGAGGTCACAAGAACCTCTTTGGGCAGTTCTAAAAAGGCTTCTTCAAAACTACCAACTACAGCCGTTGGCCATTCCACTAAATTTGTCACTTCCATCAGCAGTTCTGAATCAATTTCAACACGCCATTTGTATTTTCTCTCAAGTCCCTGGATTTGTTCTTTTATTCTTTCACGACGCTTAGAAGGCGAAGGGATAACCCATTGATCTCTAAGATTATTCTCATATTCGTCTGCCTGATCAATGGTAAAAAAGTCTTTGCTAAGAAATCGATGCCCACAGCTTCGATTACCGCTTCTCACCATTTCAAGTTCAACAGAAATAACTTCACTATTCCAAAGGCAAGTTAACCAACGGATTGGACGGACAAAGCGTTGGCGGTAAAATCCCCAGCGCATATTTTTTGGGAAACGCAAAGCCTGAATCCATTCCACAATCGATGTTTCTAGGATTTCTTTTGTCGGTCTTCCCATTAAATGCTTGATAGCGTAGAGATATTCCTTGCCAGAAACATCTCGAACTTCTAGTTTTTCGGGATCAATTCCATTTTTCTTTGCAAATCCAAGAGCAGCTTGTTTCCAATGGCCCTTCTCATCTTTGGCCATTTCAAAGGGTGGACCCTTGATCTCTTCAATTCGATTAGCTTGTGATGCTGGCAAATTTCGGACAAGTAGTCCAAATCGCCTTGGCGTCCCAAAAATCTCAATTTGGCCGCTAAGATTTTGTTGTTGGAAGGTTTTTGCAACAAGTTCACTGAGTTGTTCAATTGAGGGTTGGATCATCGAAGCTGGAACTTCCTCGAGTCCAATTTCCAGTAAAAATGAGTTCACGCCACCTCCTTAGGCGCTAGCTGTTCAACCCAAACCTCAGCTGCAGTGCGATCTTTCATTAGAGGGAAACCAAGTTTTCTTCTTTCCTCCAGAAATAATTTGCAAACCCGTTGTGCCAGAGACCTCACCCGGCCGATATAGCCAGCCCTTGCTGAAACACTGATTGCTCCACCAGCATCCAAAAGATTGAACGCATGCGAACACTTCAAAACATAATCAAAAGCCGGGAACACTAGGTTACTTTCGAGTGCCCTGCCTGATTCCCGTTCGTACTCATCAAACCAGCGAATCAATTGGTCTGCATCAGCAATCTCAAAAGTATATTTCGAATGTTCATATTCAGGATGTTTGAAAATCGCCCCGTAGCTTACACCTTCAGTGAACTCAATATCAAAAACGTTCTCTTTGTTTTGTAGATAGGTTGCCAAGCGTTCTAACCCGTAAGTTAATTCAGCAGCAACAGGATGACATTCAAGCCCCCCCACCTGCTGGAAGTAGGTGAATTGAGTTACCTCCATCCCATCCAGCCAGACTTCCCAACCCATGCCCCATGCGGCCAAGGTAGGGGATTCCCAATTATCTTCAACGAAACGAATATCGTGCTCCAGGGGATCAATCCCAAGTAGATACAATGAATTCAAGTACAATTCCTGAGCATTTGCTGGTGATGGCTTAAGGATCACCTGATATTGATGATGTTGATATAGCCGATTTGGATTCTCTCCATATCGGCCATCCGCTGGTCTTCTAGAAGGTTCTACGTAAGCAACTTTCCATTCTTCAGGACCAAGAGCACGAAGTGTTGTCATCGGATTCATCGTACCCGCCCCTGTCTCAATGTCATAGGGGTTCATCAGCAAGCAGCCCTGATCGTTCCAAAATCGGTGCAGGGTCATGATCATGTCTTGTAAAGTCAAAGCTTTGTTCATTCTATTCTAAATAGGATTGGTAAAAATTGCAGAGAATCAAACAACATCTTCACCGGCACCTGCCATGATCAGTTTGCCTTCCTCCTCTAGCTTCTTCACGATCTTAATAATTTTCTGCTGCGCGGTTTCAACGTCTGAGACCTTGACTGGTCCCATATTTTCAAGGTCATCGTTCAACATTTCTGCAGCTCTCGTAGACATCGACTTCATGATCAATTCACGGACCGCATCACTGGCGGTCTTTAGTGCCATTGCTAAATCAGCTTTATCAACATCTTTGAGCACTGTTTGCATCTGCTTACTATCAATTAAAGTCAAATCCTCAAAGGTAAACATCAGCTCACGTATTTTTTCAGCAAGATCTGGATTTGATTCTTCAATTGTTGAAAGGATTCTTGTCTCAGAAGCCTTGTCGATAGAGTTCAAAATTTCGGCAACGGGTGCAACGCCACCAACCTTGGTAACCATACTACCGGCTTGTTTCATTTCATCCGAGAGAACCTCGTTCAGTTCGTTCACCACACCTGGGGGAATACTGTCAAGAGAAGCAATTCTGTAGACAACATCCGCCTGCAGGTTTTCCGGCAAGGTTCTAAGCACCCCTGCTGCTTGGTCAATATTTGTAAGGTATGAAATGATAAGAGCAATGGTTTGGGGATGTTCAGTGCGAATATAATTCGAAATCATGACTGGGTCCATATACTGTAAAGCGTCTAGCCCTACATCTTGGTCAGACGCATTCATTGACCCAGTAAGCTCCTTAGCTTTATCTGCTCCCAGTGCAGCGTTAAGAGCATTTTTGACGAAGTCTGGTGAAGCCATCAAATCTCCTCCACCTCCGTCAGAAATAGATTGTCTGTAAAATTCTTCTAATACTTGATCCAGTTCCTCCGAAGAAATGTCATTGAATCTAGTCATGTAGTAGCCAACTTGCTGAATTTCGGCTTCTTCCAAGTTCTTCATGACTTCTGCCGCTCCCTCTTCGCCAAGTGCTAGTAAAAGGATTGCAGCTTTTTTAGGACCAGTGAGTTTACCTACGGCCATTCAACCTCCATGTCTGGGCTTTAAGAATATCGCCACTATCCAAGTGACATCATTTAGAAATTATCAAAAATTTTATTCAGGAAAGAATCTACACTCCTAACTCAAAAATGAGAAGTTCCTTGGCGTTTTTTCGGTCCGGAAGGGGGCACAACTACTGCATTTTGATGGCAAAATTAAAATAAATTCTTTTTGGCTAGTCATGAGACTTTTACTACTGATCCTTCTTTTTTTCAATCTCTCAAGTTTGCTGCAAGCACAAACTTACGACACCTCTTACTCGGAACTGCGTCGACCAGGACAGGCAGTAAGAAACCTTGGCATGGGAAATACAGGGGTAGCGCTGAGTGCTGATGAATCCGCACTCTACTACAATCCAGCAGGATTGGGCAGTGTCGACAGCTTAATGCTGAACGTCAGTTTCCTTCTTGAAATTCCTGCCATAAGCGAACTTCAAGAGACGCAAGACCAGCTTTCCCAAGGTGCCAGTGTAACAATTGATTTGAAACACATTAGAAGTTTAAATTCATTCAGTTTCATCTTACCTTTCGGGGACTGGTTTACAGTTGGTGCAATTTACTCACTCGAATACAATGTTGATTTTGCAATAACAATTGATTCTTCAGGTACAACAGCTAACGAACAAACAATAAATAAAATAAAAAATAGTAATATCGTTCTCGGCTTAGGTGAAGATAATCACTTAAGAGCTGGTTTTGCAGTTTCGCCTGGGAGCGGTCAGTGGGTTTGGGGTTTTCAATCTAATAGTTTCAATCGAAGAGAGCAGCCAATCACAAAACTAACCCTGGAAGAAATTTCTGACAACATAATTACAATAGCTGAACTGAATTCTTTGAGCGATAATTTGACCGCTGCTGCTGATAACATTTCAAATCCAGCCATTGATTTTAATTTTATCGATAACATGACCAATAAAATCCAAAACGTTGAACTTTCTAAATTCGGTGAAACTCTAGAATCAAAATATGCTTGTTACCAATCCCGCAAAACAGCAAGTTCGTACAGCATAGGCTTCCAGCGAAGAGCTTCTTCTGCATCTTGGCTTAGAATGTCGATTGGTGCAGTAGCACATAATGTAGGACATCTAGAATTTGGTAGTTCTATTAATTGTCCCAGAAACCATATGCCGGAATACGACATTGGCTTCTCAGCCCAACCAAAATTTGGCCCTGTCCGTTTCCTCTTTGCGGCTGATATTCGTGATTTTACCTACGCTAACGCAAATGACACCTATTGTTTTGAAAACAAAGGCAGTCCGGGATGTCTTCAGAAGAGATTTAATTGGGGGTGGGAATTGGGTTTTCTACCAATTGATTCAGGTGCAAACTTCGTTTCAGTAAGAGGTGGCGTCAGTCAAAATAGACCGACGTGGGGTGCTGAAATCAATCCATTTATCTTTTTCCGTTTTTTGACAATCGAATATGCACACTACACAGAAAGTATGGGACAAGAAGCAGGGGACCAGACAAATGCTCGTGATGTAATTCAACTTCGATTTGCATTCTGAGTGATACTGTAACATCAAGTGATTTGAACTCTCCAAAGAATGACACCAGTTGCTGCAATCCTACCAGCTGCCGGGCAAGGCAGGCGTATGGGTGCTAGTCAGAATAAACTTTTCCTTCCACTAAACGATTCGAGCGTAATAGAAGAGACACTACGTAAAGTAATTAGTCACCCGCAAATCTGCCACATTTACTTAGTCTATAATCAAGAAGACCACGAATTATTAAAATCGTTACGCTCACTACCAGATCTAACATTAGTCTTAGGTGGGGAAAGACGGCAAGACTCTGTGGCCGCAGCATTAGCACAAATTCAAACAGATCGTCTGGTTGAAAAAGTTATCGTGCACGATGCAGCACGACCACTTTGCTCAACAGACTTGATCAGCCGGGTCATTAGAGCACTGGAGCATTATCCGGCAGTCATTCCTGTCATTCCACTAAAAGACACAATTCGCAAAATTATTGGTGATCATGTCAAGTTGGTAAATCGACAAGATTATGTGTCGACTCAAACCCCACAAGGTTTTCATTTGTCATCTTACTGGCAAGCTACTCTTCAGTCTCAGCAGGAGGACTGGGACGTTACAGATGATGCTTCTCTGCTTGAAAAAACAGGAATTCCTGTGCATCTCATACCCGGAGAGGAAACAAATCTTAAAATCACAACACCTCTGGACTTGGAGTTTGCGAGGTTTCTTTCGAACCATTCCTTCAACCAATAGACCAATCAACTTTCATGAATTTTCACTTGTCGCGGATTCACAAGTTCCTTACTGCATTGATGCTGCTATGTTTTTTTTCATTAATTCTGTCTGTTTATGCACAAGAAGATTTGGAAGTTGATAATGCCACGGTAGAAATGCGGGCACGATTTGAAGCCCTTTCAAAGGATGTCTCGATCAACTTACCTCCCACCCTGGTTCTTCAAGAATTTATAAAGATTATTGCCATTGAAACCAACACGGTTTTTCTCTACGAGGAGAAAAATTTACGTGGTCAGATGTCGATCACTGCTCCTCCAAATCTAAAAGTATCTGCCAAAGACGCGCTTTATTTCTTTGAGAAAATTCTGCAGACCCAAGGTCTCGCTTTAGTACCTAGAGCCAACAGTAACGTCGTGGAAATCCTTCCCGCTGCGGAGGCCCGTTTTCTCAGACTTAACATCTCAAAAGAAGTACCCCTAGACACTGATCAGGAATTTGTGATGCGATTGATCAGCTTCAAACACGCTGATCTAAAGAGAATACAAGCGACACTACAACCGATCTTCTCTAAAGCTGGGGCGATGCTTATTTATGAACCTTTAGAGATGTTAATGGTCTTGGACAATGCTGCAAACGTGGAACGAATTGAAGAAATTATTGAAATGCTTGATGTCCCAGCGCCAGAAGGTGTGGGACAGGAAGTCACACTTTTTTCACCAAAACACAGTGATATTAAAGAATTACATAAAACCGTCACAGATCTATATGCTAATTTGCAACGGAGTGGGAAAGCAATCACATTCAAACTGGTTATTGAAGAGCGCATGAACGCGCTTTTCATTGTTGCAAATAAGCCAGTTACAGAGGAGTTGATCAGTTTCCTGGAAAAAATCGATGTCCCTGTTGAGGGCAAACAAATGACCATTCAAAGGTTGCGTTACCTCAAGCCTCAGGAAGTGATCGGTTTGCTACAGACTGTATTCCCTAAAACCGCCTCAGTGCAACTTGTGCCTTTTGATCCAATGAATGCTGTTGTGATCCTTGCCAGCGCAATCAGTACGGGAAGTGCGGTCAGCTTAATTGAGCAGTTAGATGTTGAAAGAGAACGTGGAGTTGAAATAACGATACATCCAGTAAGTTTTGCTGAAGCAGGACCACTCGGTCAATTATTGGCCTCAATTTTCACTGATCAGATTGTTCAAGGGCAAGACAAAGGAGAAACGGCGAAATCAAGCCCTGTTAAAATAATCCCCGAAACAAGACTAAACGCGCTTATAATTATTGCAGATGGATTCACCACTGAACGAATTATAGAGCTTGCTGAGCGCCTAGATATTCCTCAACAAGCAGCGGGTAATGTCGTATATGAATTAGTACCACTCAAGTTCACTCGCGCAGATACCATGTCAGGTTTACTGACTAATGTTTTCTCAGAAATAAAAGTGGTCGAAAAAGAAGGAGAGAATAAAAGCCAAAAGACTAATTCCTTTAAGATAATCCCAGAACCCCGATTAAACGCTCTCATCGTCATTACAGACCAAAAGAAACTCTCACAATTGAAAAGTCTACTGGAAATGCTAGACGTTTTCCAAGAGGAAGACAGGGCTCAAAGTAACTTCCGATTATACTCACTCAAGCACGCTGTTGCCAAGGATATGGCACCATTGTTACTTGAATTAACAGGAAGAATCAGTGAGATAGCAACACAAACAGAAGCAAAGAATAAAGAAACTGCTGATGACCAACCAAGCCAAGCTGTCGAAAAAATTGGAGAAATCTCTATAACATCTGATGAGGCAACCAATTCACTATTGATATTTGCACCACCTGAAACGTTACCCACACTCGAGGAGATCATTTCAAGATTAGACGTACCTCGCTTACAGGTTTATGTGGAAGCCATGCTTATGGAAATCACTCTGACTAAGAGTCTGGACTTGGGTGTTAACTGGCGTGTCGCTGGTGAAGATGATGGTCGAATTAGTACTGGGGGATTCCCAGGAACATCTCCATTTAATGCAACTACAGCTACAGCAGCAGGTCAAAATGCGGCTTTTGGTATTGTTGGCGGTGAAATAGAATTTGGTGGTCAACAATATTTCAGTTTTGGAGCCTTCATAAGGGCCACTCAACAAGACCAAGATGTTGATATTCTTGCCAATCCTCAGATCATGATGCTTAATAATGTCTCTTCAAGCATTAATGTTACAACGAACACTCCAGTTTCTACAAGAACAGTAACAAACAACAATGGTGTAACCACAACGGAAACTGAATTTAAAGACATTGGTATTAAACTTACCATTAAGCCTCAAATTAGCGGTGAAGATAGCATTCGTCTAGAGATACAACAAGAATCAAGTAATATAGTCACAAGTGGTGCAACCAGTGCGCAGACTGCTATTACAACATTCAAAAGAGAGCTTAGTACTACAGTGGTAACCAGAGATAATGAGATTGTTGTGTTAGGTGGATTAATCAACGAAACTCGACGGAATTCAGCAAATTCAGTCCCAGGATTTCGAGATTTACCTTTGATTGGGGGGCTTTTTGCCAGCAGCAGTGATACTACAGATAAAACAAATCTCCTGCTGTTTATAAGGCCAAAAATTATTCGTACCCAAAATGACCTCAGGAAAGTCACACGAGGTGCGAAATCACGGTATGAATCATCAAACACTGGAGATACCGCTGAGCAACTTATGAAAGAGATGAACCTTGACTGAGTTGGAAGCTGTTCCAATATTGGGAATCTTTCCCGATCGTGAGAAACCCCTCGAAGTAAAAATTGAAATATTTGAGGGGCCACTTGAACTACTACTCCATATGATTCGAAAGAAAAAAGTCTCAATTGATGAAGTTAGGCTGGCAGATCTAACCGCAGCTTACCTAGATTATATACGAGCATTACAATCGGTTGATTTAGACATTGCTGGGGAATTCTTAGAAATTGCTGCCACCCTAATCCTTATTAAGTCTAGAACCCTTATTTCAAAGCCAAAAGTTGAGGAGAGTGATGAGGAAGAAGATCCGGAAGAAACACTTCGACGGCGTCTGGTGGAGTATCAACGCTTTAAAGATGCTGCTTATACAATCGGTTCTAGAGATTGGCTCGGTAGAGATGTATTCCCACGAGGAGAAGAGGATATTGAGGTGTCTGCCCATAAAGTAGGTGAGATTAGTACAACTCACACTTTGTCAGAGGACATTTCACTCATTGATTTATTAGATTCTTTTAAACAGATTATGCAACGGAGTCCAAGAATACAGTACCACCAAGTGGAACCAGAAAAATACCGAATCGAAGATAGAATCCTTGAACTGCTAAACATGCTTCAGACAAAAAATAGCCTCTTATTTGAGCATCTCTTCCCAAGATTTCAGAATAAAAAATACTTTATACTTACATTTCTAGCAGTCCTTGAAATGCTGAAGTATCGATTGATTCAAGTTGTACAGTCAGAAAGTTTTGGTCCAATTCACTGTATTTCACACCCAGAACTAGAAAAGACTCTTCCGAATTGGCATAAGTTAGAGAGCTTATATTTATGAAACAATATTGTGGTGAATATTCGCTTAACTTGAATGAACCTATGGGCGGAACAGCTGGTCATGCAGAGCACTTCTTTTTCATGACTTGGCCAAAAACTTAGTGGGGACGAAAAGCCTTTCAAGATTTAGATAGAGCTTCGACATCTCATTACTCTGAAGTGGAAAGATATTCAGGGGGAAATACACGGAGGAACTTTAACCAGGTTAATTCAGCATCCAGGCCAATAGAATTAGAAGGATTAAAAACATGTGCTTATCCAGAAGGGATTCTTTACGACAACATTCCAACCAAAGAGGTTTTTTAGATTTGGAAAATCAACTAAAGGGAAATTTCAAAAAAACCACATACCGAAATCTCTGTCAAGTAATCGACAGCTGTTTATCTGTACCGATGGCAGGCATGATCAATGCTGCGCCAAATTTGGACAGCAGCTTTTGATACACTAAGAAAATCAATTCCCGATACAGATCATACTGTAGAGATTTGGGAATCATCACACCTTGGTGGGCATCGCTTCGCACCAACAGTTCTGGTCATGCCAGGCTGTAAGATGTACGGCCAAGTAAAACCTAGTTTGATAAATGCATTACTGTACGGTGAGTTTCCATCTAAACTTCACCGGGAAATGTCTTTCACCCGGCTTGCCTACAAGTTGTCGAACTAGAAATGCGAAAATTTCTGACAGATGGACAGTTTAATAGTGAAATTCAAATCACTCAAGAAGCGTTTCCAACCAAAAACTTATTTGAAGCTTACTTCTGTTTAAAAGAAGATCCAAAAGTTAATTGGAAATTAAAATTATATCATCAAGAAATTTGGTGGACCAAACTCTTGTAAAGAATTAAGTGCTGATAAACCTCGCTTGCTTTGGGTCAAAGACAGTATTGAGGAAATCAGGATCGATTACTAAGGAGCTCTGAACATGGCAGACATGTCCCAAGATGATTTAGATTCTATTTTCGGAGGAGAGGAAGGATCTGAAGCGCCTCCTGCAGAAGTAAGTTCCGAAGAAAGTGTTGAGAACCTATTTGGAGGAGGCGACGATGATGGAGAAAACACACCAGTAGCTACAGAAAGCTCTTCAGTCGATGACCTGTTTGATGGTAAAGAAACAGAGATTTCTGGGGTTGATATAGGTGCAACTGATCTTGATTCATTATCAGGAAATTCAGAAAACACAGCTACTGTAAGTGGAGTGGATTTAGGTAGCTTTGGCCCATCTGGGGGGGATACTGACCAAATGGGTGACATGGACAGCATGCTGAACATTGTTGATGAACAGACTGTTGAAACAGAAGGTGACGACCCCCCGCCTAATGTCGACGTAAATTTCCTTATGGAAATGCCTTTGACCGTCACTTTTGAAGTTGGCCGTGCAAAAATGAGCATAAGTGATTTGCTCTCTTTGGGTCAGGGTTCCGTTCTAGAATTGCACCGTTTAGTGGGGGAAGATCTTGATGTATTCGTGAACGGAAAGCTTGTTGCGCGGGGTGAAGTAGTAGTTTATAAAGAAAAATTTGGTGCAAGAATCACAGAGATCATTTCTCCCACTGACCGTGTCAAACGGATGGCAGGCATGGACCGTTATCGGTGACGATCATAGGCCCTGTGCCGTCGTCGTCTTTGATTAACATATAGCTCTGACGTTCCCCTAGAAACAAGCTCATAAAGAACTGCTTCCTTCTTCGGGCGTGCCCGTAAAATACGTCCCAATCTTTGAACATGTTCCCTTGTGCTGCCGCTTCCTGAAACCACGATAGCAACATTTGCTTCAGGGACATCTACACCTTCGTTTAGCACCTTTGAAGTTACCAAAGTGGGATAAATTCCTTCTCTAAATTTTTTGAGGAGTTGGTCCCTCTCAATTGACTTAGTGTGATGGGTCAATACGGGTAGTAAAAATTCACGTCCAATCTTGTAGGCCATTTCATTATCTTGGGTAAACAAAATCACTCTGTCATCAATATGTTGTAATAAGAGTTGCCAGACTTGTTGGAGTTTTGTCCCTGCAGCTTGGCTTAATTTCTTCTGAGCCAAATAAGCCTGAAAAGCCTCTTTCCCATCAAGGCTGCGACTGCTTTTAAACAAAAAATTTTGCCAACCATTCGGTTCATCAAATCGAATTCTCTCCCTACGAATGAAATTGACAAATATATTCCTCAATCTCTGATATTCTTCCAGTTCAGAAGTTGAAAGATCAATTTCAATTGTTTGAACTCGATATGGCGCCAGAGCACGTCCTTCCAATTCATCTATGTGGACTTGGTAAACCAATGGTCCACAGATTTTGTAAAGAATAGCTTCCTTGCCATCAGATCTCTCTGGAGTTGCTGTAAGACCAAGGCGAAATGGAGCCATTGATGCTAGAGCAGCATATTTAAATTGATCCCCAGGCAGGTGATGGCATTCATCAAAGATTAAAAGGCCGTATCGATTACCATAATACTCAACATGGAGCAGTGCTGAATCATAAGTACTCACAGTGAGTGGTTCCCAGTCTTTGTAACCACCACCCACTCGACCAACCCTCATGCCAAAAAATTGTTCTAGTAACCCATACCATTGCTGCATCAGATCAATCGTGGGTACGTGAACTAGTGTCGGACGTGATGTTCGAGAAATACAAAGCATTGCCAGCATCGTTTTACCTGCTCCTGTTGGGAGAGTAACCACTCCACGCTTTCCAACTTCAAGCCAGTGATTAAGAGCTTCTTGTTGGTAATTTCTGGGAGTTATTCTTTGGGCAAGATGAAAACAAGTAGGCTCAAAATTTTTGGCATTGTCCAGAAATGGGATGTTTTCTTTATGAAGATATATAGCAATATCGTAATATCGATGGGCAGGAGCACGATATAAAAGGACCCTATCATCCCATTTGAGTTGGGTGAAAATTTTCTGGAGGGCCTTTGGGAGATTTTTCAGAAGGAGTGTCCCCCGATCGAAAAAAAGTTCGACAGGGGTCACTTTCAGTTAGGAAGGATTGGTTGCTGTAGGTTTTTTTCGAGAATTGCCATCCCATTGCTGACATCCAGGGAGATACCGTGGGTCACACATGCCGTTCCAAGCGCATACAATACTCTGAAGAGATTATGTGCTCTGCACTGTTCCCCCATCTGCCCAATACGGACTATGTCTAGGCCAAATGCTCCAGAAATTTCGACTTGGAACATATCCACCATTGATTTTCTAATTTTTGCACTGTCGACACCATCAGGAAGCTTGATCGCAACCACAGAGTTCAATCTATAACTTTCAGGGATGAATAATTCTAAACCCATCGCTTCTACACCAGCCTGCAAGGCCTTTGAGCTATCTAGATGTCGTTGAAATCTCTCCGGCAATGTCTCTTCACAAATCTGCCGAAGGGCCTCATGCAGTGCTAAAATTCCTGGAACTGGGGCGGTATAGTGATATTGTTGATGTCCCCAAAATTTTTGAGACCTGAGAGCATCAAAACACCAGTGCGGTTGACGAACTGGTCTTTTCTCAATAAATTTCCAAGCATATTCAGAAAAAGCAATCACCGACACACCTGGAATTGAAGAAAGGCCTTTTTGGCCACCAGAGATCGCTGCGTCCAATCCCCACTGGTCCATCTTCATGGGCATTGTTGTTAATGTGCAAACGGTATCCCCTATCACCATTGCTCCATTTTCTTTAGCAATCTTGGCAATTTCAGCAAAATCAACTGTCTTGACGCCACATGACGTCTCCCCCTGAACCATTGTCAAAACATCATATTTCTTTTTTTTGAACGCTTCTTCGACCATTTCAGCGTTAATTGGCCTAGCATCTGATCGTTCAATGTAGTCCACTTCTGCTCCAACACCTTCTGCCATTTCCCCCATTCGACCGCTGAAAGTACCTACTTTCAAGACGAGTGCTTTACGTCCTGGCCAAAGGAGGTTTGTAATAGCCATTTCAATGGATGCCGAGGCTGGTCCAGACACTCCCATGATTTTTGTACTATTCGTTTGGTAGGCGTAGGCAGCCATTACCTTAAGGTTCATAATGACTCGGTCCATCGTTTCGCCGAGGTGATTAATCACAACGCCATTTGCTCTAGATACTGCATGAGATATTGGGACTGGACCTGCTCCCATCAGTAACAATGGTTCATTTGGTAAAATATTTGATAAAGGCTCTGTAATGGGAGGCTTGATCATAGTGTCCTGATAAAATACAGAATTCATTTAGCACCTTGTTCAAAGAACGATTCAAGCATCCATTTTCTCGGAAGCCAACTCTATTTGGAGCGAAGAGTAGGGAATCTCCCATGGAAAAGATAAGATTTGTTGATCGGTATTCTCGCTAAAAAATAAAAGGTGAATTCCAAGAAACTGCTCATGCATAGTGAGAGAAATATCACATCCCATTTTCTCTACATTCAATGAGGCTTCAGATAGTGTACTGCTGCAAAGATCCATTTCAAATACTGCTGGAATTATGCCGAGCAGGAAGGCTCTACTTCTCTGATCCAAGATACAAATTTGCCGATGAGCATGGCTCCTCAAAAATTCTGTCAACAAAGCACGATTCCACTGGATCTCTTTCATAGACGAGATCGCATGGCAATTTGCACGGCAAGATAACCAGCAAGAAGGCCATCTTCGTAGTTAAATGAGGGATCTTTAATCAGCTCGGGAAAATCTTGAGGATTTCTAAGATCTTCTGGGGTTAAATTGGGTAGGATCTCTCTGGAAAGTTTGAGCAACTTCTTTCGCTGAAGCTCAATCATTTCTTGAAGCTCTATTTCAGCGAATAAATCTTTGTTCATTTATTACAAAATTACTTAAGTTTCAAACAGCTTTTTCAACTTCCAATACTCTTCGCAATTTTGCTCGCAATTTCAAAATAATTTTTGTGTGCAGTTGAGAGACGCGCGCTTCACCAACACCAAGAACAGCAGCGACTTCTTTCATGTTCAGTTCTTCAACGTAATACAGTGAGAGAATTGTCTGTTCCCTTTCTGGTAAATCCTTGATCGCCTCTTGTAACCGGCTTTTGAGCTGGTGCATAGACAATTCAGAAAAAGGATCTGAGCCATCTGGATCTCGTAGGATATCCAGGAGACTTTGACCTTCTTCGTCTTCACCTCCTCCTCCCAAGTGATCTAGTGTCACCAGTGAGAGTGGGCTAGCATGGGCAACAAACTCATGATACTCGTTTAAAGGCATCTCAAGTTTGGTTGCCATCTCAGAATCACTGGGTTCTCTTCCCAAAGTACTACATTGCCCATTCCAAGCTCTCTCCCATTCCGTAGCTGCCGCACGAACCCCACGAGGCACCCAATCCAAAGCCCGTAATTCATCAAGAATACTGCCTTTAATCCGGTATTCAGCATAGGTTTGAAATTGAATGTCTCTGGAAGGATCAAACTTGTCTACCGCATCTAGAAGACCGATCATACCAGCTTGATAGACTTCCTCATGATCTACTTCTGGAGGAAACCTACTGGCCATTCGGCTTACGATCCGCTTAAGCAAAGGCGCGTATTTCAGTACGAGCTGCTCTCGACTTTGTT
>AGAU01000106.1 GCA_000224765.2 SAR324 cluster bacterium JCVI-SC AAA005
GATAAGAAAAGCTTGGGTTACGAAATGAAAAAACATCCTATTGATTTTAAGGTTACTGAATTGGATACAAGTCAGCATGCATCTTTCTTCATATTTTCCGATGGGATTACAGATCAAGTCGGTGGAGAAAAAAAATTAATGTACGGTAAAAAACGAGTGATTAATCATATTAAAGAGGCTGTTGATGTTCAGTCAGCTATCTTTGCTATTATCGCAGACGTTAACAAGTATCAATCAGGTCATAAGAGAAGGGATGATCTGACCTTGTTCGGCTTTGCTATTTGAAGGTGATTTGATAGTGAAATACTTTTAACCAAAGGAAGACCAATAAAGAGCCTAAGTTGGATCAACTGATACAAATTCTCAGGTAAACCACAATTAGGCGAAGACCTACACTCAAGCAGCTAACCCCAAAGAATTCAACATCTCTTCCTAATTCCACTCCACCTTATCGATCAAGATAAGCTTCGCTTTCAATTCTAAAGCACGCATGAGGTACCACCAATTATCTAATGAGATAGTGATCTATAGAAACGATAGACCAACTTTTTAAAGTCTTCTGGGTTATTCTTCATTGCTTCTAGTAGAGGTATCGCATGATACTGCTCGAAGACTCTAGGAAGTTTGGCTGATTGATTTAGTGACCTCAGTGATGTCTGATAGTCACAAGCCTTTAGTGCTCTATTTTTTAGTTCAATGTACTGTTGAGCAGCTCCCTACCTTCAGATGTAGCCTCTCTCTACTGGCGTTCTGAGAATCCTGGAGGGCATGTTTGCCTTTGTATTTATAAGGAGTCCATAAGCCATTTCAGCTAAATACTTGGTCTATTAGCCACCCCTAAGGATAGCCTGCGATTCCTGGCCATCAAGTTGATACTCTTCAACAAATCATTTCTGCTTGAGTGTCAAATTTTGGAATACACACATCGCATTTTTCGTTGATAAAGAATTAGCCGTTGATGCAAAGCGATCAGGTGAGATAGCGAACTAAGAGGTGAGGTCTTTGGTCCTCCTTCGACCTTAACGAGGGTCTAACTTGATGAAGTTATAAAGAAAATATTTTAATTTGTCTATCTTTTCCTAATCTACAAGAATCACATTCAATTTTTCAGAAAAGAGATTTATACGGCCTTTGTGTGTTTGTCTATATAAATTTGATTTTCAAATTCTTTTAGGCGTTTGTAGACACTTGCCAATTCAATAATTGTAGGCCATGCTTTTAATAGATATTGCATTGAACCTTCTACCCGGCCAAATGCTCTTATTATTTGCTGCATAACACCTAATGTAACCGCACCTGCTACGATAGCAGGTCCTAGTAATAAGTATGCACTTAATACATTTGCTTGTAAATATGCTACCCTTCCAATGTTAAAATATAAATATCTTAGGTAACTAAGAAAATGAATATCTCTAACATCATTGAATAGTTCTTCAATTGTTTTTGGTCTTACATTTATGTCATCTTCAGCGATAACTAATATCTTTCTGTAGGCAGCCTCTTTCTTCTGTAGATCATATTCTACACCTACCAGTCTCAAAACCCAACCTAATCCTACTAAAAAAACTGTACCACCTAAGGTCCATAGTAGTGCGCCAGTAACTAATCCGTATTGCCACTCACCAAAAAAGAATATTGGAATACCTGCTGACAGTCCAAGCAAAATCGGGACAAATTGTATTAATACCATAATAGCTTCGATAAAGCTTGTTCCTAATGATTCCATTATTTTCGTAAACTTTATTGTGTCCTCCTGTACTCGCTGTGCAGCACCCTCAATCTGACGAGCCTGGTCATATACACTGTGGTACCACTCGACCATTGCAGTTCTCCATCTAAACAAAAAATGTGATGTAAAATAGCTTACTAAAACTGCAACGGTAACATATACTCCTGCAAGTGTTAAAAACGAGAGTAGACTGTCCCAATATTCATTAAGTGTAACTGCATTAGGTGTAGCCAATGCTTTCTGGATCATATCATAAAATTGACCAAACCACTCGTTAATTGCAACATCAATTTTTACTTGTACCCAAAGAGATGATAGAATAGCTGATGTACCTAACCAAGACCAAAAGAACCATTTTTTAATCGTAAAAAATTTAAACATTTAGATGCTCGATTAATTTTTTGAATTGGGTGGGTTGAGATTTGGAAGACATTTCATTAATATATTGATTTTAATAAAATTACTTGATTGAAAAATATTCAATTAAGCATTTATTTGACAATATTCAAAGAAATAAATTTAAAAAAAACTTAATGATCTCAAAATCGATCCTTTCACGATCATATTTTCTTATCTTATTTAGAAGTTTTTAAAAAAACATTAGCTTAAATCTTTCTCTCTTCAGTGAAGCAAACTCCATTTACAGACTAGTTGGTTTTCAAGAAATTCTTATGAAGATACATTGAATCTGCTAAATTGTACTATTCTAATTAAATGTCCGCGATAACGAGGGTCTATTTTATTAAGATGTTATCAGATCTTTTCCATAATCTGGTTTCTTCAGCGATGAGCATCATCTGTTGGTAATCTTCGCAAATCCCAGACCATTTCTCAGCAATCATAACTACAAGATTTTGGAGTCACCTATTAGAAGTGTCAGCAGGCTTGTTTACTGCTCTTTCAGGCCGATTCAATTCAGAACTCTCTTTTTTTACATCTTAATGCTGCAAATCAGCTATTGTATGTACTTCCAGCCTTTAATCCTTTCTTCCTTCTGTGGCAAGCTGAACTTGATCAGCCTTATTTAGACCGCCTATGTATTGAGCCAACTTTTAAAGCCAATCATGGCAAGCAGTTAGGGGTTTAATGGATAGAATCTACATGATAAAACTCTTTATGCTGAACGGCAACCCAGACTACTGCATGATTTTCAACAAGATTGATTGACGTGTATTGGAATAAAAGTATTGAGTGATTCCCTAAACAACTTTAGTCCTAGATAGTACTTAGAATCTCATGACTGTAACTATCACTAGGTTGATAAATTTCAATCTTGGTGATTAATCATCCAATTTTTCTGGAGGCTTTATGGATGTAGTCGAACAATATTTTTGGTAACCGAATGACCTTGAAGAATTTTTAATCATTTACAGAGAGATCTATGATCAACGTCTTCACAAGGCAGGAGCATCGGATATATCTCTTGGTGAGATCGCTCAGATTAGAAGTTGTATTTTGTGGAGGTGTGTTTTGAAAACTTTGTGGCTTTGGATAATTGGGAAGCCTATGTCAACATAGAGGAAGGAGAAATAATTCAGTGCTAGAGTCAATACCGCACCACCGATCATTGAGCGTTTGATGTACACAAATATTGATTATTAATCAGTATCCTTCTCTTCGCTATTCAATAAAATAAGTTGCTCTGAGTAAAGGAAAGTCATGTCGACAAGTTTGGATAACCGATATTTGGAAGACTGGTTAACTATGGAAGAACCAGAAGACGTACTGGATCCAGAATTACCAATCGTTGATCCTCATCATCATCTTTGGGATCTTCGCAGAATCACTTCCCAACCGCACCGAGATTTTTTGCAGAAGGTGTATCTGACTGAAGAGTTTACCAATGAAATCCTGAGATCTGGCCATAAAATCACACACACGGTGTTTGCTCAGTGTGCTGCTTTTTACAGAAAAGAAGGCCCAGAAGAATTGAAAGCAGTCGGTGAGGTTGAATTTGCTAATGGAGTTGCGGCAATGAGTGCTTCGGGCCTCTATGGAGATACTAAGATCTGTGCTGGAATTTTCAGTTATGCTGATTTGGGTTTAGGTAAGCAGGTTAAAAGGGTCCTTGAATCTTTACAAAAAGCTTCCCCAAACTTTCGGGGAATCCGAAGTCCTTTCCCGAGTGATTTGAACTCAGAATTTTTGGGTGGGTTTGAAATTCTTGGAGAAATGGGACTCACTTATGACAATTACGCTCCTGATTATACAAGGTTGCCAAAATTGGCTGAATTAGCAGGGATGCATCCGGAAGTAACAATTATCGTAAATCATTTGGGTGGCCGGGTTGACTCGAATGAGAACGAGTGGAAAAAATGCTTAGAGAAGGCCTCCAAACAAAAAAACGTTTATTTAAAACTTGGTGGCGCTCAACAACGGCTAAATGATTGGGAGCCTACATTTCATAGAAACCAGCGACCCCAACCGATTAGTTCCGATGATCTCTGTGAGCGTTTGGGGAAATACTATGTGAAGGCAATTGAATTATTTGGACCCGAAAGATGCATGTTTGAAAGCAATTTTCCTGTTGATAAAGAGTGTGTTTCCTACAGAACACTCTGGAATTTCTTCAAGAAGATTGCCAACAATTTGAAACTAAGCGAAACTGAGAAAGATCAAATATTTAGTGGGACTGCAAATTCAGTTTATCGGCTATGATTGTCTCTCATCACTGCGGTCAAACGTGATGTGGAATCTGTTTGGGTAGCTTGTAAGTTAGTAACGATTAGTTGTGAAATCTTCTTTGCTTTGGGACATTTGGTAGTTCTCGATAAACTGTTCTAGGATAAATCATAAGATTTGTAGGTGTGTAACGATTCTGTTGCATCCTTGCTTCGCGCTGATCTCGAATCGGTTTCGGCTGCTTGTTCGTTTGTTGGGACAGAAGAATTATTTCTTGGATTCTTTTTTGATTATCTCTGAGTTGCTGTTCAGTCAAATTCAAAGTTCCTCTTTTTGCTCCAAGTAAGAATATAGAACAAATAATTATTAGTAGAACTTTTAAGTTATAATTCATGAGAACTTATTTTAATTTAAATGAATTATTAATTAATCATAATTATTTTAGATAACATAAAATAATTTTAAAAAATGCTAGTCCTGGCTGGTCATCATTTTAAGACTTAAAACACACTATTGAATCGGAGTTTCTAGATGTCAAGCTATCTTGATTACGAACATTTCACTAGTGAGAATAATGTTCCAGAAGCTGCTAAACGAGTCGGACTAAATGCCATAATATTTGATAGTGAGGTGACGTCTCAACATTTCGCAGATCATCAATGGATTGTCTTCGCAAATTCAGCGGCCGGTACAGCGATCAATACAATCTCTCTACTCAATGAAACAGCGATAATTCCCCGCGAAGAGTGGTTTGTAATGAATGGAAAATTGCGGCACCGTGTTTTATTCACCGTAAAGTTCGAGGGCAGTACGATAACTTGGTAAGGACCAATGGAAAAGGACCATCCAAAGCTAGTTGTGTGCAAACTCTGGCATGCCCATAACGATGTCTCGACGCCCTATCTCCTACCTTAAGAACAATTCACCATATCTAGCAGAACCTCTATATATTCTGTGAGGTTTTCGGGGCTAACAATCCTGAATTCTTATGCTCACGTTTACCTGTAGAGGATTGAATTTTTCTAGTTTGAACATGCTGATTACAGGAGCATTATTCAAATAACCATCAGGTGCTATTCACTAAGAAAAGTATCAAAGGTCAGGTATTTAAGCGAGTAAGTTGGACGATTGAAGAACTCTTTTCAGAATCTGCTAGAGAAGAGTAAAAATAAATTGTTGGCTACTGAATCTGCTCTTGAGGCAAAAGAGTTAATGAGATGAACCTGTTTCACGGAAAGCTACCAGAATTCCAATCATGACCAAGGTACCTCCTATTAGCTCGAGGGCACTCAGCATTCGACCAAAGATCAGAAATTCGAATAGTAGAGTCAATACGGGACTGAAAGTTACTGCTGTCATTGCTCTGGCAATAGTGTGATACCGCAGCGCGTAGGTATAGGAAACCCGCCCCAGGAACGGGCCAAAAAAAGCCGCCAAACCAAGCCAAACCCATTCACCCAGAGTTAGTGTACTCATTTCCATTGCCAATCCTGGTACGGCTAACAACAGTGTAACAGCCAAGCTTAATCGGAGGACATTAAGAACTTGGGGATCTATCTCATGAATGATCGATTTAGAAAGCACCTGAACCGCAGCAAAACAACCAGCTGTACACAACGCCCAAAGTACAGTTTCCCAATCTGCTAGATTAAATGTGAGGGCGTCTCCACGCATCAATAGGATACCGCTCAGCACCACAGCTACTGCAATCCAGATTCGCAGTCCAACATGCTCGTGTAAATAGACCCAGCCTAGAATCATTGCGATGATGATCTCAGCCCGGGAAATCACATTGAACATGGTTGCAGAACTGCCCACAATTGCCTGGCAGATTGAGTAGTTTGCCAACATTCCTAGTAAGGCTACCGCGACGATGATAGCAATGTTTTTCAGTCGGAAATTAAACTTTCTGCGTAAATGCCAGGCGCCAGGGATGGAAAATAGCAGGGCGCAGCAGAAAATTCCTACAACAGCTACCATCGGTTGGATCGACTGCATTGCCTTGGCATAAGGCAGTGGGAAGCAACCATGAGCAAAAATCGTCAGTACCAGAAAGAACATACCTCGATTCCGAGGATCAGTCCCCATTGCTAGTACATTCACACAGCCTCTGATTTACTAAGTCGGCGTTCCAACCAGCGAACCCCCATTGAAACCAAGACAATTAACACAAAGTACTCAAGCACTAAAAACGTATAGATTTCCAAAGGTCGGTACTGGCTCACAACCAACTCATTTGCGCGTCGTGTCAGCTCTGTCATACCGATCACCGAGACCAGTGAGGACATCTTGATCATGTACACAAATTGATTGCCAATTGCTGGTAGCACCCGTCGCAGGGCTTGAGGCAAAATGATGAGGCGCATTTTCGAACTGTAACGGAGTCCCAATGACTCAGCTGCGTCGTGTTGTCCCTTCTCGATCGATTGAATCCCAGCGCGAAAGATTTCAGCTTCAAAGGCGCTATCGCAAAAAGCGAGGGCCAGCATGCCTGCCCAGAAAGTATTGAGTGAGATGCCACTCATCACCGGCAGCCCGTAGTAAACCCAAAGAATCATTACAAGTACCGGAACTGAGCGTAGAGCTTCGACATAGGTACGATTAATAGCCCGAGCCCAGGGACGCTTTGAGAGTCCGGGTAGAACAACGATCAAGCCTAGTAAAATCGACAAAAAAATGGAGCTCACTGCCAGTAGCATTGTGTCTGCAAGGCCGCTCAGTAAAAAAAGTAAGTTGGTTTGTCCTTGGGGATGAGTAGGTGAGATGACATACCAAGCCCAAGTGTAACTACCACCACAGCCAGTCAGACTGAGAAGAACGGTGCCCAACAAACCCAAACAAAAAATTCGTTTCACGATCAGACGATTTCCTTAGAAGAGGACCAGTTTAACGGGAGGGAATTCACTGCGATTTGACCTTGTGTGATCGAACTTCTAGAGTGAAGTGGTCGTTGCAGAGAGGCTGTATCGACACAATAATACCTTAGCTGTCAATTGCAGAGACCTGCAAGCCGCAGAGACCTTACTCGGAGAGATCGGATGAAGAACTATATTTCCAGGGCGCTAATGACCCTAAGTTGTCTGTTCATGTTGGCTTCGCCCCTGCAGGCACAAGAATCACGCTTGGATAGCATCAAGGCAGACGGAGTACTACGTGTGGGTACTCCAGGAAATTGGAAACCAATGAGTTTCCGAGACCCAGCTTCGAATCAATACGTGGGCTTTGACGTGGACCTGGTGACTAAATTAGCCGAAGACATGGGTGTCAAATTAGAGTTTGTACCCACAGACTGGAAAAGCATCGCAATCGCCGTAGCCGACAAATACGACATTTCGACAAGTGCCTCGCTCAGTCCAGCTCGTGCGTTGGTAGCTGGTTACACGAATCCCTACTTTCGGGTTGCTGATGTCCCACTGGTCAGTCAGCAGAACGCAGACAAGTTCAAGGATTGGGATGATCTTAATAAAGTAGGTGTGACAATTGCGGTAACTTTGGGCACCGTTCAGGAGCAACGCGCAGCAGCGCTCTTCCCCAATGCAACCATTCGTAAGATCGAAGAGCCTGCCCGTGACTGGCAAGAGGTCATTTCAGGCAGAGCAGATGCTTCGATGACAAGCAATACAGAAGCTGGTAATTTAGCCTCACAATATCCTGAGCTAAGCGTGGTCCCAGTCACAACCGCAAAGAACCCGACCCCAATTGCTATGCTGGTTCCTCGAGGTGATCAACAGTGGATTAATTATGTCAATCATTGGATCCGTCTGAAAAGTGAACGTGGTTTCTTCGAAGAATTAAAAGCTAAGTGGTCCTTAGTCGACTGAAAGGAGTCCTCCAACAACTGGAAGCACATATCAACCTGTGCTTCCACTCGCCTGCTTTTTGCGATAAATTCTCAAAAAAACTTTCGAACATTATTCAGAATCTAAGACCTCTGGAAGCCTACAACAGTTTCGCAAAAGATCTGTTCGCAACTGCCTGACGTTTACATTAAGTGCAATCAAATGGCGGAGCTGTTTAGGTTCAATGGATTCAAATTAATGATGAATCCAAACTTTTGTGATTTATATGGAATTGAATCATCAAACGGTTGGGGTGAGATCTAGCTAATTCAGCACGACTGACTATCTCAATCTTTTTGGCCAAAATTACTGAAAGGAATTGCAAATGCTGACAGCCCAGGAAGCTTTGATTCGGTTACAAGAAGGCAACAAGCGTTTTGTGGAAGGAAAATCGACATACAATACCAATGACAAACATCGCCGAAATGAATTGGTGGATGGTCAAACGCCTTTTGCCATTATATTGGGTTGCTCAGATTCAAGAGTTCCTGCGGAGATTGTTTTCGATCAGGGGCTTGGGAACCTGTTCGTTATTCGGATTGCTGGAAATATTGTTGCTCCTTCCCAGATAGGTAGTGTTGAGTTTGCGGTAGAGACCTTTCATACTCCCTTGGTCGTAGTGCTAGGACATACTCGCTGTGGAGCTGTTGCAGCAACGTTGAATCAAATCCGTCAACCCCAGGCCAGTCGCTCTCAGCATCTGCGTTCGATTGTAGAGCGTATTCGTCCTGCAGTGGAACCCTTGTCGGAAATTCGGACTGATCTCACTCGCGAACATCTGCTTGAACGTGCAATCCGATCCAACGTAAGGATGTCTGTCAATCAGTTGCGGCATGGCTCCTATTTCTTAGAGGAAATACACGATAGCGGTTCTCTTTGGATTGTAGGGGCTGAGTATTCTCTTGAGAGTGGAGAAGTAGATTTTTTTGAGGACCACCACTGATTTATGTTTGTGTCCTTCAAATCGTTGTGAGGTCTCTGAATTCAAAGCATCTAGTTATAAAAGAAATTTATCTTAAGTGAGGATCCGAGAATCAATGTAATATTTGAAATAAATTTTTTTTAAAATAGACTAAATACAAATCGAAGTTGATTTTAAATTCATCTTCAGAACTAATTTAGCATTTGGTAACAGAAACTGTTTCTATTTTTATCTTAAAAATAATTTAATTATTATTCATTAAGCTATAATGGTATAAAAATAAAATATAATACAAAGATTCTGATAGATGGTAGAAACTCATTTTGAGTCAAATAGCGCAAAGCCATTATAGTGGTATTTCGTTGTTTAACTGATTTTTTAATTAAAGAAAGGAGAAGGTCATGAAGGGATTTGTTTCATTACTAGCAGTCTGTCTGTTGGCTTCAACTGCAACTGCTGCAAAATTAAATATGCTGATTAATCAGTCACCATGGTTTGATGGATTTCGTAAAACGCTTGTCATGTATGAGGAGGAAACGGGAGAAACTATTGAACTCGACGTGACACCCTATCCAGGAATGTCAGAAAAAATAAGGAATAGTATTAGATCACCAGAAGCCATCTACGACATCGTCATTACTTCCACTGAATTTATGGCTACTTACGCCAATAGCGGAGAATTTGTTAATTTCAACGATATCGATCCAGATTTCAAATTAGATAGTGGAATCTGCGGATACCAAGATACTAGCTATTGGAATTATGAAACCAGATCATTTGATGCAAAGAATGGCGAGTTTATTGGGATTCCAGTAAATGGTAATGTTCAGGTTCTATACTACAGAAGAGACTTGTATGAAGAGAAAGGACTACAACCTCCAAAGACATGGGATGATTTGATTAAAAACGCAGCTGAATTTCACAATCCTCCAAGAATGTATGGAATGATTCAGAGATCGGAACGTGGCGCTGTAACCTATAATTTTGGTCCATACATGTTTAGCCATGGTGGTGCTGTTTATAAGGATCCTCAAAACGGAGATTTTAGTATAGTATTTAACAGTGAAAACAATAGAAAAGCCTTGGAGAAGTATCTGGAAATTCGAGATAAGGTTGGCCATCCAAATGCTCACTCAATCGGTCAAGGAGAGATGATTCAGTACTTACGAACGGGCAAAGCAGCTCATGCAATCGCTGTTATCGCAGCTTGGGGAGGAATGGATGATGAGGAAAAATCTGCTGTAATTGGCAAGATGGGTGCGGCCTTGATTCCAAGTGGGCCCAGTGGGAGCGCAAGCAGCCTTGGACACTGGGAGGCACACATCCCAAAGAACGTGAAGCCAGAACATCAAAAGGCAGCTCTGAAATTTCTTAAATGGCTTGTAACCAAAGAAAATCAGATCAAATACACAGAAAATGGTGCTGTACCAGTAAGGTGTGATCTGATTTATTCTCCAATAGCGAAAGAAGATCGATTTAGATTCATTGAAGCTCTTGGACAGAACTCTGAAGTCGCTAAGTTTATTGCACCGACAGTAACAGCAGTGGAATCTACAGCAATTACAAATCTTTATCTGAATAAAATTGTTGCAGGTGAGATATCAATTGTTGATGGCTTGAATCAGGCAGCTGAAGAATTACACAAAATAACAGCCGATAACGGTATGAAGACTGGAATGCTACCCAAGCTCAAATAGGAAATAAACCAGGGCGGTGCATCCGCCCTCTGAGTAAAACTATGGAAAATCGTTCAAGAGAAACTGATAGATATTGGAATGTTTTATCCCTCGCACCACTGTGCTTACTTCTGTTTTTTCTAACAATCATCCCTCTGTTAAGCCTTATCTATACATCATTCTTCAAAGTTACATGGAGTGGTGGTTATTTGTATGAAGGAGTTGGTTTTCAAAACTTCTTCGATTTAGTTGAGAATAAATTTTACATTCCCGGTGTCAAAAATACTATCCAGTTTGCTCTAATTACAGTCATAATTCAGATTTTAATTGCTTACGTAATCGCAATTGTTCTCAATAAAATTAAATATAGGATAATTTATCTATCCATTTTCATGCTGCCAATACTTTTGCCTCCAATTGTGATTGGCTCAATTTGGCGCTTGATGTATGGTTTTGATTTTGGACTTTTCAATTACTTACTTTCATATCTCGGAATAATGCCAATTGATTGGTTGGGAGATGCTAAAATTGCTTTCATCTCTATTATTATTCTTGATATTTGGCACTGGACTCCTTTTTCAGTTATTTTGTTAATTACAGCTATTGAAGGAATTCCGAAAGACATACTCGAAGCAGGCTTAATTGATGGAACAAACTTTCTGAAAGAGGCTTACTATTTAATCACTCCATTGATTATGCCTACAATTATTGTAGCGAGTCTCTTTAGATTTATAATGTCATTCAAAGTTTTTGATGAAATTTATCTACTAACTCAAGGTGGGCCTGGGACTGCTACGGAAGTTGTCAGCTTCTCTATTTATGAAACATATTTTGAGTCTGATAACATTGGTTTGGGTTCGGCAATGTCTGTAACCACTCTGATCTTAATTATTCTTATCATGTATGCTGTTCAGAAAATTTATATAAAACTAAGATTAAACGCGCATGACTAGATTGTTATCACATTCACTATTGGGGATTCTTTCATTCATTTTCTTGCTTCCATTTGGTTGGATTGCCAGCCTAGCGTTTAAACGCCAAATTGATATTCTTATGACCAATATTATTTCACCTATTAGTTATGGGAATTTCATTAAGTTGTTTGCATCGAAAGAATCTACATTTAGTAATGACATACTAAATTCTTTATTCATTGGATTGAATTCTACATTTATTGTGCTAGTCGTATGCTCACTTGCGTCATTTACACTGACGAGATTAAAAATCGAAAAATGGGTGGGAATAATTATTTTTGGATGGGTGCTAGTGTTCCATATGATACCACCCATTACATTCATTGGCTCTTGGTTTGTTTTAGCAAATTCACTTGGTTTATTTAATTCTTATAGTGCCCTCATCATTGCTCATGCTACAATAAATTTACCATTAGGACTTTTTATTATTACTAACTATATGAAGGAGATTCCTGATGAAATTCAGGAAGCTGCAGTAATTGATGGTGCGTCCAATTATCAAACTTATTTTAAAATTTTTCTGCCCTTGCTATTACCTGGTTTGTTCACAGCGGGAATAATTATTTTTCTCTTCAGCTGGAATGACTTCATGGTATCGATCAATCTTTCTGCAAAAGCAACACAGACTGTCCCTGTATCAGTAGCCACCTATGCTCAACAGTACGAAGTCAGGTATGGAGAAATGGCTGCCGGATCACTCGTTTCACTTATTCCTGGGCTACTACTTACGATATTCGCTAATCGTTACATTGTGAGAGGGATAACAGCAGGATCCGTGAAATAATTATGATTTTACCAATCTGAAGGATAGTCAATGAAACTTGTATTCATCTTGTTTGATTCTCTTAATCGTCACCTTCTTTCTCCTTACGGTGGAAAAATCAACACACCAAACTTCAAACGACTTGCTGAGAAGGCTCAGACATTCAACAAACACTATGTTGGGAGTTTACCTTGTATGCCAGCTCGTCGGGATATGCATACTGGACGGCTAAGCTTTTTACATAGAAGTTGGGGCCCCTTGGAGCCCTTTGATAACTCCTTTCCTGAAATTCTTTTTAAAAATAACGTCTACAGTCATCTAGTAAGCGATCATTATCACTATTGGGAAGATGGTGGCCTTACCTATCATAATCGCTATGACAGTTATGAATTCATTAGGGGGCAGGAGGGTGATGCATGGAAGGCAATGGTACAGCCACCATGGGAGCGCCTGAAAGAGAAATATGACTCCAACCAATTATCAACTGAGAACAGAAATTATTTCAGGAACAACATCATTAATAGAGAGTATTTACTCACAGATGAAGACTACCCATGTGTTCAATGCTTTAATCATGGAATTGAATTTTTAGAAAACAATCATGAAGCAGACAACTGGCTACTGCAGATTGAAACATTCGACCCACATGAACCTTTCACTGCACCAATGCGTTTTCGGAATAATTACAAAACCAATTGGAAAGGGGGAATTAGGGATTGGCCAAAGTATGGAAAAGTTGAGGAACTCGAAGACGAATATAACGAGTTAAGGTCGAATTATTTTGCTCTACTTGAACTATGTGATGAGCAACTTGGTCGCGTATTAGACCATTTTGATCAGAATGATCTTTGGAGTGACACTGGATTAGTTGTTACTACAGATCATGGATTTTTACTGGGTGAGCACGATTTTTGGGCTAAGAATAGAA
The DNA here is from genome assembly GCA_000224765.2 of SAR324 cluster bacterium JCVI-SC AAA005. Taxonomy (GTDB): domain Bacteria; phylum SAR324; class SAR324; order SAR324; family NAC60-12; genus JCVI-SCAAA005. Next base: position 13,454 of record AGAU01000106.1, read on the forward strand.
TGAATATGTACCAGGAAATCGTAAACATTCCTTTCTTCCTTTACCATCCAAATCAGAATCAATCTGAAGAATGTAATTCACTGACCCAAACGATTGACATATGTCCTACAATTTTAGATTTTTTTGGAGTTGATCAACCATTAGAGTGTCAGGGTCAATCTCTACTCAGAGTTGATGCTGCTAGCTTCAATCACAGAGAAGCTCTGATTTATGGATATTTTGGTGGCGCTGTGAATGTGACTAACGGTGAGTATACTTATCACAGGTATCCTTTTGATTTAATGCAACAAGAAATTTTTCAATACACCTTGATGCCAACTCATATTCGTCAACATTTTTCAGTTGATGAATTGCAGCATGCAAAGTTGAACGATCCATTTGACTTCTCTAAAGGGGTACCCTTGTTGAAAGTTCCTGTAGTCCAGCGTTCTCCAATTCATCAGTATTATGGCCCCGGCTGTATGATAGAGAATGACACGAGGCTTTATAATATTATTGATGATCCGAAACAGCAGAAGATGATCAATGATCCGAAAACTGAGTCAATGATGACTGAGTATATTTCTCAATTGATGAAATGGAATCAAGCACCACCAGAAGCCTTTACTAGATTACAGATCTGAATCTTTCAGTTGTTCAGCAGAAGAGACAATATTTTCGTAGAGGTGAGCAATGCTACAATTCGATAATGTCGATTCTTTAAATAGAACACCAGTCGTGTAACTAATTAGTGGCTCAACCTTGATAGGGTGAATTTCGTGGCTCTGCAAAGTCCTCTTCATCATCGAAGGTAGTCTTATGATGTATTCGCTCTGCATCGTCAATTGAATACCCAAATAGATTGATGTAGTTTCCAGCGCATATACTGGGTTTTGAATTTGGTTTCTTGTGCAAAATTCTTTTACACCATTATTGTCATAAGTTTCATTACCCCATGAAATCCACTGGTACTTTGTTAAATCCTCAATAGGTTTTTCACTTTTAAAAATTGGATGGGACTTATGAGCATAAACAATTTGTGAAAGTGGGAGCAGTCCACGATAGCGGATGGGTTTTTCAAGTTTTTGATAATTGGGCTCAGCTCCTAATATGAGTGTGATTTCATCTTTAACTAGTTCATTCCAGAGTGTTGTAACGGAACCGTATCTTATATTTATAAATATGTGTTTATTGTTTTTTTGATATTCGGCAAGAATTTTTGGGAGTAACACTGTACTCCAGGCGTGGCCAGCTCCAATTGTAATTTGATTCCTGTTTTTGATTTCTTTTAATCTTTTGATTTCAACTAGGGTTTTACCTTCTTCTTCCAACAATTTTAACGCGTGTTCATATAAAATTTCGCCTTCTGGCGTTAAGTTGACCCCGTGTATTGATCTTTCAAAAAGTTGGACACCAAGTTCATGCTCTAGATTTTGAAGTGTTTTACTTACAGAAGGTTGTGAAACATTTAAACGTTGTGATGCACTGTTTATACTTTTGCTTTCAACAACAGTAACAAACTGTCTAATTTCTCTTGAGAGCATTATTTCCAAGAATAAAAATTTATGAAAAACACCATTGTTTTCTTCACTGACCAACAAAGGGGAGATACCCTTGGAGCAAATGGTAACCCATCAGGTTTAACTCCTAACTTAGATCATTATGGAGCTAAAGGAATCAATTTTCGAAATGCATTTACACCGCAACCTGTATGTGGTCCAGCTAGATCTGTGATGCAAACTGGTAAGTTTGCAACGAAAACAGGTTGTTTCCGAAATAAGATTCCTTTAGCTCCATCTGAGTGGACGATCGCTAAAACGCTAGAGGCAAATGATATCCAAACAGCATATTTTGGTAAGTGGCATCTGGGTAATCCGAATTCCTTTGGAAGTGTAACCAAACCAGAGAGAGGCGGCTATGAATTTTGGCTTGCTGCCAACCTCCTTGAGTTCGTTTCTAATTCCTATGACACTCGGCTGTACGATTTCAATAATGAAGAAGTTTGTCTGCCAGGATATCGCGTTGATGCAGTTGTAGATGCTGCGATTCGTTATGTCTACGAGAATCAAAACAATCCATTTTTTATCTTCATTTCTTTGCTTGAGCCTCATCATCAAAATCATCTTGATAATTATCCCGCCCCTCATGGATACGAAGAAAGATATCGCAATTCTTGGATTCCCTTGGATTTGCAAGCACTGGGTGGCTCTACCTACATGCATTTGCCTGGATATTACGGAATGATCAAACGGATTGATGAAGCATACGGTCGTTTGATTGATGCACTTTCCAGTTTGAATTTGTTTGAATCCACCAATGTGATTTTTACTTCAGATCATGGCAACCAATTCAAAACACGAAATGATGAATATAAGAGGACTCCCCATGATAGTGCCACCCACATACCGCTAGTTTGCACTGGGGGTGAATTTTTAGTCTCTAGGACAGTCCAGCAACTAGTCAGCTTAGTCGATATTGTTCCGACAATTTTAGATTTGCATCAGGTTGAAACCCCACCTGACTTACACGGCAGATCTCTTTTACCTCTTTGCTTAGAAGCTCACCCATCATGGAATAACAATGTTTTGATCCAGATCAGTGAGACTGAAATTGGTCGAGCTGTTCGAACAGAAAAGTGGCTTTATGGTGTAACTGGTAATGGAGATCCCTGGAATGAAAGCGCTGCAAGTCGATATTCAGGAACCT